>NZ_LEKI01000046.1:0-34963 GCF_001029525.1 Nocardiopsis sp. RV163
CGGGGCGGGCAGGACACGCGAAGCGCCCGGCCGGAACGGCTCAGACCGGGCGCGCGATCCGTCCGTCCGCGTCGCGCCCGGTTGCCGGACGCCGCGGCGCGGACCTACTTCTTCGTGGACTCCTCCAGCCGAAGAGCGACGCCGATCGCGAAGAAGGTGGGCGCCCACTCACCTATGAAGATCCCCCACCGGTCGGCGCGGTCCAGCCCGGCCTCCTCCCCCCTCTTGGAGGCGACCCAGGCGGCGAAGGAGAGGCCCACGGAGACGAACCCGGCCCCGTAGGCCATCTCGGACGTGACACCCATCTCGGACAGTTTGGCGATCATGGTGCTCCTCGCGTTGGTGGTTGCCTCTAGGGGCACTTCCCGAGGAGATCTCCGACAAGCTCCATGGCAGGTCAAGGCTGCGTCAGGCGGGGGCAGGGGGGTCGGCCGGGGCCGGCGTCCGGAGTTCAGAACTTTTGAAATCCGTGTCGAGTGAGGTTAGACTAACCTTGGTTTCGCCGGGATACTCCCGTTCTGTCCTCCGTGTTTCCCCCTCGGGACGCCCCATGCGCGGAAACGGCCCGCCCGAAGACGGCGCGGCCACTCCCCATGACGAAGAAAGCAGTGTGAGCATGGCCTCCACCCTTCGCCGTGTCAGCGGCATCGCCTTCACCACCCTCCTGGCAGTCGGCCTCACCTCGTGCGGCAGCGCGGAGGAGAGCACCGGTGAGAGCGGCGGCGACACCGCCGGCGGCCAGTTCCCCGTCAGCATCGACAGCGCCCTGGGCACCGCCGAGATCACCGAGCAGCCCGAGCGTGTGGTCACCCTCGGCCAGGGCTCCGCCGAGACCGCCATCGCCCTCGGCGTCGTGCCCGTCGGTATCGAGAGCTACGAGTGGGGCAGCGACGACACCGGCTACCTGCCGTGGATCCACGAGGCGGTCACCGAGGCGGGCGAGGAGCTGCCCGTCCAGTTCACCGGCGCCGACGACATCGACTTCGAGGCGGTCATCGAGCTGGAGCCCGACGTCATCCTCGCCCCCTGGTCCGGCGTCACCCAGGAGCAGTACGACATCCTGAGCGACATCGCCCCCACGGTCGCCTACCCCGAGCTGCCCTGGAGCACCGACTGGGACCAGCAGATCGAGATCGTCGGCCGGGCGCTCGGCCAGCCCGAGGAGGCCCGGGGCCTCATCCAGGACATCGAGACGCAGTTCGACGAGGCCGCGGCGGCCAACGAGCAGTTCGCCGACCTGACCTTCTCCTACGTCTACACCGACGGCCCCGGCACCCTCGGCGTGTTCCTGCCCGACGAGCAGCGCGTGGCCATGGTCCGCGGGATGGGCCTGACCGTCGACCCGGTCGTGGAGACCTTCCCCGAGACCGAGGGCACCGACTCGGCCCTCATCGGCCTGGAGAACGCCGACCAGCTCTCCGGGAGCGACCTGCTCTTCACGTTCTACAGCGACCCCCAGACCCGCGCCGAGATCGAGGCCCAGGAACTGTACGCGGCCATCCCCGCCGTCGAGAGCGGCGCCGTGGTCGCCTCCGAGGACAACTCCTTCGTCACCGCCTCCTCGATCATCAACCCGCTGACCGTCCCCTGGGTCATCGACCGCTACGCGCCCATGATCGAAGAGGCCGCCCAGAACATCGGGAACTAGCCCCTCCATGGTCAGGGCGAAGACGACCGCGGCCGCGCCCCGCACGCGTCCCGCCCGCACCGCGCTCATGCTCGGTGCGGGCGTCGCCGCGCTGGCGGGGGCGGTCCTGCTCAGCCTCGTCATGGGCAGCAGGCCCACACCGGTCGCCGACGTGTGGGCGGCGATCACCGGCGGGGCGGACCCCTTCACCACCACGGTGGTGGAGAGCCGCTACCCGCGCACCGTCCTGGGGGTGGTGGCCGGGGCCGCCCTGGCCCTGGCGGGCACCCTCATGCAGGGCATCACCCGCAACCCCCTCGCCGACCCCGGCCTGCTGGGCGTCAACGCCGGGGCCGCCGCCGCGGTGGTCACGGCCACCGCGCTGTTCGGCCCCACCTCGGTCACCTCGACGGTCTGGTGGGCCCTGCCCGGGGCCCTGGTCGCGGGGCTGGCCGCCTACACGGTGGGCAGCCGCGGCGGCGACGGCGGCATGGTCCGCCTGGTCCTGGCGGGCGCGGTGGTCTCCGCCGTGCTCACCGCCTACGTCCAGGCGGTGGCCCTGAGCCTGCCCGAGACCTTCGACAGCTACCGCTACTGGGTGGTCGGCTCCCTGGCCGGGCGCGGCTACGACGTCATCGCGTCCGTGCTGCCGGTCATCGCCGTCGGCGTCCTGCTCGCCCTCGTGGTCTGCGGCGGCCTCAACGCCCTGGCCCTGGGGGAGGAGGCCGCGATCGCCACCGGCGCCAACACGGTGTGGACCCGCTCGGCCGGGCTCGTGGCGGGAATCCTGCTCGCCGCCGGGGCCACCGCGGCCGCCGGGCCCATCGCCTTCGTCGGCCTGGCCGTGCCGCACGTGGTGCGCGCCCTGGTCGGCGTCGACTTCCGCGCGCAGGTTCCCTTCGCGCTGTTGGTGGGCCCGACCCTGCTGCTGCTCTCCGACGTCGTCGGCCGTACCATCGTGCGCCCCACCGAACTCATGGTCGGCGTCGTCACCGCGTTCGTCGGTGCGCCCGTCCTGCTGTACGCGGTCCGCAGGATGCGGAGTACCCCATGACCCGAACCACCCGCACGTCCCAGGCCCCGCCGACCCCGGCCCGGCCGGAGCCCGGGCGAGTGCGGCCCCTGAAGGCAGCCCCTCCCGTCCTGAAGCTGGGCCCGGTCGCGCTGCCCGTCCACCGGCGCACGCTGCTGTGGGCGGCCGGACTCCTGCTCCTGATGGTCGCCGCCTCGGCCGCCACACTCGCCCTCGGTCGGCTCGGCGTGCCCCTGACCCGCCTGCCCGCCGTCCTGACCGGCGGGGGCGAGGCCACCGAGACCTTCGTGCTCGAACGGCTGCGCGGCCCCCGCCTGGCGGTGGCGGCCGGCACCGGCGCGGCCCTGGGCCTGGCGGGCGCGCTCTTCCAGTCCGTCACCCGCAACCCCCTGGGCAGCCCCGACGTCATCGGCCTCGGCGCCGGAGCCGGGGCGGGCGCGGCCTTCGCCGCCCTGGTCCTACCCGGTGTGCTCCCCGTGCCGCTGGGCGCCCTGGCCGGAGCCGCCCTGGCCATGGTCGTCGTGGCCGCTGTGACCGGGACCGGGCTGCGCCACCCCGGCCGCCTGATCGTGGCGGGCATCGGGGTGGCCGCCATGGCGCAGGCCTTCACCCACTTCGTCGTGTCCGTGATGGCCCGCGACCAGGCCAGCGTCCTGTCCGCCTACGTCAACGGCAGTCTGGGAGCCCGCTCCTGGGAGCACGCCACCACCATCTGGGCGGTCCTGCTGCTGGCGCTGCCTTTCGTGGCGGCGCTGGCCGGACCGGTCTCCCTCAACGAGATGGGCGACGAGCTCGCCGACGCCCTCGGCGCGCGGGCCTCCACCACGCGCACCGCCGCCGTCTGCCTGTCGGTGGTGCTGTCCGCGGCCGCGGTGAGCGTGGCCGGTCCGATCGCGTTCGTGTCGCTTACCGCGCCGCAGATCGCGCGCCGCCTCTCCGCCGTGCCGGGCCCCAACATGGTGCTGTCGGCACTGGTCGGGGCCTTGCTGCTGGTGGCGGCGGACCTGGCCGTCCAGCAGTCCCCGATCGGAGACGGGCTGCCGGTCGGCGTCTTCACCATGGGGCTCGGCGGCGTCTACTTGGGCTACCTGCTGATTCGTGAATGGCGAAAGGGTGTGCTGTGAGTCTGGTGCTGTCCGCGGAGGGCCTGACCCTCGGGTACGGGGCGGAACCGGTCGTGCGCGACCTCGACCTGGGTGTGGCCGAGGGCGAGTTCACCGTCATCGTCGGCCCCAACGGCTGTGGCAAGTCCACACTGCTCAAGGCCCTGGGCCGGGTGAACAAGCCGGTGTCGGGGCGGGTGCTGCTGCACGGCAGGGACGTGCGCGGTCAGCGCGCCAAGGCGGTCGCGCGCCGGATGGCGCTGCTTCCGCAGAGCCCGACCGCCCCCGAGGGCATCACCGTGCGGGCCCTGGCCGCCCGCGGCCGCTTCCCGCACCACACGCTGGTGCGCCAGTGGAGCCCCGAGGACGAGACGGCGATCGGCCGCGCGCTGGAGCTGACCGGGCTGACCGACCTGGCCGACACCCAGGTGGGCTCGCTCTCGGGCGGCCAGCGTCAGCGCGCCTGGGTGGCGATGGTCCTGGCGCAGGACACCGGCGTCCTGCTGCTGGACGAGCCCACCACCTACCTGGACATCGCCCACCAGTACGACCTGCTGGAACTGTTCGCCGACCTGCACCGCCGGGGGCGCACGGTGGTCGCGGTCCTGCACGACCTGGCCCAGGCCGCCCGGTTCGCCACCCGCCTGGTGCTGATGGACGCGGGCAGGGTGGTCGCCGACGGCCCCCCGGAGGAGGTGGTGACCTCTCGGCTGGTGGAGGAGGTGTTCGGTCTGCCCTGCGACGTGGTGCCCGACCCGCGCACCCGCACGCCGCTGGTCATCCCGCACGAGAGGGGATGTCGCGCCGGAGGCGTCGGTTGAGGGTGTCCCGCCCTCCGCGAAGCGGCCCCCGGGCGGTGGCGGGCGACGGGCGGGTCTGAGCCGTCAGCCCCGCCGGGCCTTGTACTCCTCCCAGGAGGCGAGCAGGGTGTCGTGGTAGTCGTCCAGCCAGGTCATGTAGTCGTGCATGTTGCGCAGCCGGGTGCGCGCGGGCGCGCTCAGGCCGGGCAGGCGCTCCAGCGCCGACGCCGCGAGCTCCCTCTGCCGCCTCAGGTAGGGGCGCTCGTTGCGCAGGAACCCGCCCCAGACGTCCTCGTCCATGGCGACCAGCCGCGAGCGGCTCCCGGGGGAGGGGACCAGCTCCACGAAGCCCATCTCGCGCAGGCGCCGCACCGACTGCGACACCGTCCCCCGGCTGACCCGGGCGCCGTCGGAGATCTCCTCGGCGCTCACCGCCTCGCGGTCGGCCACGAGCAGGTAGCCCACGATGCGGCCCTCCGCGCGGGGGCGGCCCTGCGACTGCCAGTACTCGGAGAAGCGCCCGACGAAGTCGTCGCGGAACTGCGTGTCCTCGTCCGTCCGTGTGCTCTCCGCCATGGGGGCCACGATAGCGCCCGCCCCGTGGCGTTCCGGGTCATGGCCGAGGGCTCCGCCCCGTCCGCCCGGCGCCCGGCGCCGGACGGGGGCGGACTCGGCTCAGGCGCGGCGCAGGGACTCCAGCATGCGCGACAGCGCCCCCCACACCTGCTCCAGGTCTTCGGGGTCGTCGCTGTCGGCCAGCCACAGCGCGGCCTCGTTCATCGCCCCCGAGAGCAGGTGGGCCACGGGCGCGACCGGCCGCGGCTCCAGGACGCCCGCTCCGACCAGCGCGGAGAGCGCCTCGGCCAGGTGCCGGGCCGAGGCGGCCTCGTCCAGGGCCCGCCAGGTGCTCCAGCCCAGTACGGCGGGCCCGTCCACCAGCATGATCCGCCGCACGTCCGGCGCGGTGCTGGCGGTGAGGAAGGCCCGGCACCCTGCGGTCAGCCTGTCCCACGGGTCGGCCTGCGCGTCCGCCGCGCGCGCCACGGCGTCGCCGACCTCGGACTGCACCTCCTCCAGGACCGCGCGGAACAGGTCCGGCTTGCCCTCGAAGTGGTGGTACAGGGCGCCCTTGGTGACCGCGGAGTCCGCCACGATCCGGGCCAGCCCCACCCCGCCGTACCCGTGCGCGGCGAACAGCCTGCGGGCCTCGCCCAGCAGGACGCGCCTGGTGCGTTCGCGCTGCCGCGCGCGGCTGCCCGGTTCCGCGGTCATATCCCGTCCCCCTTGTTGACATACCGAAGGTATGCCAATAGCGTACCTTCACATACTGAAGGTACGCGAAAGGTGGAGTCCATGCGGCTCAGCAGCTTCTATCCCGTGCTCGGCACACCCCGTCTGGCCGAGTGCCGCGACTTCTACGTCGGCCTGTTCGGTTTCGAGGAGACCTTCGCCGCCGACTGGTACGTGAGCCTGCGCAGGCCCGGCCCGCCCGAGTACGAGCTGGCCCTGCTCGACCCCGCGCACCCCACCGTCCCCGAGGGCTACCGCAGGCCCGTCCAGGGCCTGCTGCTCAATTTCGAGGTGGAGGACGTGGACGCCGAGTGGGAGCGCCTGGTGGTGCGCGGCGGCCTGCGTCCCGAACTGGAGATCCGCACCGAGGCGTTCGGTCAGCGCCACTTCATCGTGGCCGACCCCGGCGGGGTGCTGGTCGACGTCATCACGCCCGTGGCGCCCTCGGAGGAGTACGGGGGCAACTTCGTGGGGGACTGAGGCCGACCCCGACCCGCGCGCCCGGTACGGTCGGCGTGACGGGAGAGGGGGCGAGACGGTGGCGATGACGCTGGAAGAGGCCTCGCGGCTGGCGGAGGAGGCCCACGCCGGGCAGGTCGACCGGGCCGGGCGTCCCTACACCGAGCACGTGTTCGCCGTGCGCGACCTGCTCGCCGGGCACGGTGAGCGCGCTCAGGCGGCCGGGGTGCTGCACGACGTTCTGGAGGACACCCCGCTCACCGCCGACGACCTGCGCGCGCGGGCATGCCCGGAGGAGGTCGTGCGCGCGGTGGAGTCGGTGACCCGGCGCCCGGGGGAGCCATACGAGGACACGGTGCGCCGCGCCGCGGCCGACCCGCTGGGGAGGCTGGTCAAACTCGCCGACAACGCCCACAACTCCGACGAGCGCCGCCTCGCCCTGCTGCCCGACGGGCAGGCGCGGCGGCTGCGCGCCAAGTACGCCCGCGCCCGGCGGATCCTGGAGGAGGGCCCGGAGGCGGACGGGCTCCCCGGGGAGGCGCTTCCGCGCGCCACGCTCCTGGTCCTCCACACCGAACGGGTCGAGGAGTGCCGCGCCTTCTACACCGGACTCGGTCTGCGCTTCGTCCGCGAGCGGCACGGTTCGGGACCCGAGCACCACGCGGCCGAACTGGCCGACGGCATGGTCGTCGAGATCTACCCGGCCACGGACGAACGCCCCACGGGCGCGGCGCGCCTGGGGTTCACGGTGCGCGGAGACCGCGCCGTCCCACCGCTGGAACCGGGTCGCCGCGTGCTCACCGACCCCGACGGGCGCAAGGTCGACCTGCAGGTGGTGTGAGCGGCGGCACCCGTGTGCGTGGCGTCGGGTACCATCCGGTCGGTATGCTGTCCCGGCCGGTATTTCCGGGACTGACGGGGCACGAGGTGGGGCAGCACATGGCGCGAGGACAGCGGACGGCCGAGGCCGACACACCGACCGGGTCGGTGCCCGAGCGCCTCCTGGGGGCGGCGACCCGCCTGTTCGCCTCCAACGGCTACGAGGGCACCTCGGTACAGGAGGTCGTGGCCGCCGCGGGCGTCACCAAGGGCGCCATGTACCACTACTTCGGCTCCAAGGACGACCTGCTCTACGAGGTCTACGCGCGCGTGCTGCGCATGCAGACCGAGCACCTGGTGCGGATCGCCTCGCGTGAGGAGCCGGTCGCCGAACGCGTGCACGCCGCCGCGGCCGACGTGATCGTCACCAGCGTCGCCAACCTCGACGACACCGTCATCTTCTTCCGCTCCATGCACCAGCTGAGCGAGGACAAGCAGCGCGCCGTGCGCGCCGAGCGCCGCCGCTACCACGAGATCTTCCGCGACATGGTCGCCCAGGGGCAGGACGAGGGGGTCTTTCGCACCGACGTCTCCGCCGACCTGGTGGTGAACTACTTCTTCGGCTCGGTGCACCACCTGAGCACTTGGTACCGCCCGGGCGGCGCGCTCGGAGGGAAGGACGTGGGGCGCCACTTCGCCGACCTGCTCGTGGCGGGGCTGCGCCCCGGGACCTGAGCGCGGGGACCCGACGGCGAGGGGGCCGGAAGCGCCGCGTCCGGCCCCCTCGCGCGCTCCCCGCGGAGCACGTCTAGCGGTACTTGCGCAGCTCCGCACGGCCCAGCGAGCGCAGGTGCACCTCGTCGGGCCCGTCGGCCAGCCGCAGCGACCGCACCCCCGCCAGCCATCCGGCCAGGGGCAGGTCCTGGCCGACCCCGGCCGCGCCGTGCGCCTGGATCGCCTTGTCCAGGATCCACTCCACCGTGCGCGGGGTGGCGATCTTGATCGCCTGGATCTCGGTGTGCGCGCCCCTGTTGCCCACCGTGTCCATCAGGTAGGCCGTCTTGAGCACCAGCAGCCGCAGCTGCTCGATGGCCACGCGCGCCTCGGCGATCCACTCGCGGACCACGCCCTGCTCGGCCAGCGGACGCCCGAAGGCCACGCGGTCCAGCACCCGGCGGCAGGTGAGTTCCAGGGCCCGCTCGGCCATGCCGATACCGCGCATGCAGTGGTGGATGCGGCCCGGCCCCAACCGGGCCTGGGCGATGGCGAACCCCTCGCCCTCGCCGCCGACCAGGTTCGAGGCGGGCACCCGCACGTCCTCGAACACCACCTCGGCGTGGCCGCCGTGGTCGCTGTCGTCGTAGCCGTACACCGTCATGCCCCGTTTGACCGTCAGCCCGGGGGACTCGCGCGGTACCAGCACCATGCTCTGCTGCCTGTGCCGCTCGGCGTCGGGGTCGGTCTTGCCCATCACGATGAACACGGCGCACTCGGGGTTGAGGGCCCCGGTGATGTACCACTTGCGCCCGTTGACCACGTACTCGTCTCCGTCGCGGACGATGCTGGTGGTGATGTTGGTGGCGTCGGAGGAGGCCACGGCGGGCTCGGTCATCGCGAACGCCGACCGGATCCGGGCGTCGAGCAGGGGTTCCAGCCAGCGCTCGCGCTGCTCGGGGGTGCCGAACATCGTCAGCACCTCCATGTTCCCGGTGTCGGGCGCGGCGCAGTTGAGCGCGATCGGCGCCAGGCGCGGACTGCGCCCGGTGATCTCCGCCAGCGGCGCGTACCGCAGGTTGGGCAGGCCGCCGTGTTCGGGGTGGCCCGCCAGGAACAGGTTCCACAGCCCGCGCTCGCGCGCCTCTGCCTGGAGTCCGCGCACCACCGGCGCGGTGGACCAGCGGTCCTCGCGCGCGGCCAGCTGCTCCTCCAGCACCGCCTCGGCCGGGTAGACGCGCTCGTCCATGAAGGCGAGCAGCCGTTCTCGCAGCTCCTCGGTCTCCCTGTCGTGGGCGAAGTCCATGTTCAGTCCTCCTCCAGCATGGTGTGGGCGCGCTCCACCAGGGGCGCGACCACCTCTCCGACCCCGTCGAAGCCCGCCCCGACGGTCAGCCCCCGACCGTGGCGGAAGTGGATGCCCTCGGCGATGACCGCGAGCTTGAAGCAGCCCAGGGCCATGTACCAGCCCAGCCGGGACACGTCGCGGCCGGTCGCGGCGGCGTACATGCCCACCAGCTCCTCGGGGGAGGGGTAGCCCTCGGCGGAGGTGGCCGGCGCGGCGCCCACGCCCACGGGCTGCGCCTGGTAGACGAGCATCAGGCCCAGGTCCACGAGCGGGTCGCCGAGCGTGGCCATCTCCCAGTCCAGGACCGCGTTGACGCGCCCCGCGGAGGTGACCAGCACGTTGTCCAGGCGGTAGTCGCCGTGCACGATCGCGGGCGCCGACTGCTCGGGCAGCGTCGCGGCCAGTCTGTCGCGCAGCTCGTCGATACCGGGGATGTCCCGGCTGCGGGAGGCCTCCAGTTGTTTGCCCCAGCGGCGCACCTGGCGTTCCAGGAACCCCCGCGGGCGGCCGAAGTCGCCCAGCCCGACCTCCTCCGGCTCCACCGCGTGCAGCTCGCCCAGGGCGGCGATCAGCGCCTCGGCCACGCCTCGGACGGCCTCGGCGCCCAGCGGGGCGATCTCGTCGCGGGTGCGGAAGGGGGTGCCCGCCACGTGTTCCATGACGTAGAACGGCGCGCCCAGCACCTCGGAGTCCTCGCACAGCACGTGCGTGCGGGGGACGGGCACGGCGGTGTCGCGCAGCGCGCTCATCACCCGGTACTCGCGGGGCATGTCGTGCGCGGTGGCCAGTACGTGGCCCAGAGGCGGGCGGCGCACCACCCAACTTCCGGCGCCGTCGGTGACCACGTAGGTCAGGTTGGACTTGCCGCCCGCGACCACCCGGCCCTCCAGGGGGCCCGAGAGCAGGCCGGGCACGGTCGCGTCCAGGTAGGCGCGCAGGCCGGTCAGGTCCAGGCCCGGGAGCGCGTCCGCGTGTTCGCCGCTCACGCCTGCCCCTCGAAGACCCTGGCCTGGAGGCGGCGCATCCCCGCGAGCCAGCGGTCGGTGTCGTCGGCCCGGGCCGCGTAGTGGTCGGCGACCCGGGGGTGCGGAAGGATCAGGAAGCGCCCGTCGGCCAGGCCTGCCATCACCGCGTCGGCGACCTCCTCGGGGGTGATCGCCTCCGGGGCCAGGATGGCCCTGCCGGTGTCGCCGCTGCTCTCCAGCAGGTTGGTGCGCACGCCCATCGGGCACACGCACTGCACGGTGATCCCGCGGTCGCCGTAGGTGGCCGACATCCACTCGCCGAAGGCCAGCGCGGCGTGCTTGGTCACCGAGTACGGCGCGCTGCCCAGCATCGTGAGCAGGCCCGCGGCCGACACCGTGGTCAGGAAGCGGCCCTGTCCGCGCTCCAGCCAGCCGGGCACCAGCTCGCGGGCGGCGCGCACGTGGGCCATCACGTTGACCTGCCAGGCCAGGTCCCAGTCGGCCTCCGGTGCCTCGGGGCCGCCGCCCACGCCCACGCCCGCGTTGGCCGCGTACAGGTCGACGCGACCCAGGTGCGCCCCGGCCTCGGCCACGAGCGCGGTGACGCCCGCCTCGCTCGCCGCGTCGCCGGGGACGGCCACCCCGCCGATCTCGGCGGCCACCGCCTCGGCCGCGCCCGCGTCCAGGTCGTTGACCACCACGCGCGCCCCGGCTTCGGCGAGCCTGCGCGCGATCGCGGCGCCGATGCCGTTGCCCGCGCCGGTGACCACGGCCCCGGTGTCGGTCAGGTCCATGTCACACACCTCCGGTGAGGGTGAGGCCGCCGTCGAGGACGAGGGTGCGGCCGGTGATCCAGGAGGCGTCGTCGGAGAGCAGGAAGGCCACCGCGCCCGCCACGTCCCCGGGCTCGCCCAGGCGCCCCAGGGGGTACTGGGCGGCGACCTCCTCCTCGCGACCCTCGTAGAGGGCGGCGGCGAACCGGGTCTTGACCACGGCCGGGGCGACGCCGTTCACGCGGACCCCCGGGCCCAGCTCGACGGCCAGTTCCTCGGTGACGTGGATGAGCGTCGCCTTGGTGGCGCCGTAGAAGCCGATGCCGGGAGCGGGCTTGGTCCCGGCCACGGAGGAGACGTTGACGACGGCGCCGCCGTGCTCTGCCATCCAGGCGTGGTAGGCCTTCTGCGTCCACGAGATCGCGGACAGCACGTTGACCTCGAAGATCTTTCGGGCCGCGTTCAGGTTCAGGTCGATCATCCGCCCGTAGACCGGGTTGATGCCGGTGTTGTTGACGAACATGTCGATACTGCCGAAGGCCTCCAGGGTGGCGGCCACGGCCGCGTCCTGGTGCTCGGGGTCGTCGGCCCTGCCGGGGACCCCGATGGCGTGCTCGGGTCCGCCCAGGGCCTTGACTGCCTCCTCCAGGGGCTCGGGCCTGCGCGCCGTGACGCACACGCGCGCGCCCTCGTCGACGAGCCGCTGGGCGACCGCCAGGCCGATGCCCCGGCTCGCGCCGGTGACGATGGCGGTCCGCCCGCCGAACCGGGATGTCATTCCGCTCTCCTTAGACCGACTGGTCGGTATGTCATGGCGACTCTATGTCGGGGGAGGTGCGTGCCGCAAGGGGCGAAAGGTGCGCCGAAGCGGGACAATGGGGGCGCGGGCCGACGACGTTCCCCCGCGGACCGGAGAGTGAGGGCTTCCATGACGACCGACGTGGTCGACGTACGGGACCGGAAACGATACGAGATCAGGGTCGACGGGGAGGTGGCCGGGTTCGCCGAGTACATCCTCACCGACGACATGGTGACCTTCACCCACACCGAGATCGACCCCGCCCACGAGGGGCGGGGCCTGGGCGGAACCCTGGTCAGAGGGGCCCTGGACGACGTGCGCCCGCAGGGCCTGGCGGTGCTGCCCCTGTGTCCCTTCGTCAAGGGGTGGATCCAGCGCCACCCCGACTACGCCGACCTGGTCTACCGCACCGCCGCCGAGTAGGGCCGCCCGCGCGGAGGGCTCCCCCCGGGGCTCCTCGCGGCGGAGCGGTGCCCGTCCGGCGTGCCGGCGCGGCGCTCACCGGGTTCGCGCCGTCACGCCCCGGGCCGCAGGGTTCCGACGTTTCGGACATTTTGTGATCTACGTGGTAAAGGTGGTGCTTCCTCGGGCGGTGGTGTCGAGGGTGAGTTTGCCGACGGTTCCCCGGGAACGCAGCGCCTCATGCGCCCGCGCGGCCTCGCCCAAGGGGTAGGAGCCGCCCAGGACGGGCCTCAGGTGCCCCTCGGCCACCAGCGTGAACAGCTCGGCCATCGCCAGGCTCATCACGTCGCCCGGCAGCGTCCAAACGTGCGGCAGCCACATGCCGCTCACACTGGTGGAGAAGCGCATGAGGTTGGCTGGCTGCACCGGACTGGGCAGCTCGCGCGAGGCCATTCCGTAGAAGGCCAGGCGTCCGAACGGGGCCAGCGCCCGCACGCTCTGGTCGGTGACCCGGCCGCCCACCATGTCCAGGACGGCGTCCACGCGCCTGCCGCCGTTGGCCTCGATCAGCGCCTCGGTCATGTCGGGCGCGGCCGAGTCCACGACGGCGTCCGCGCCCAGCTCCGCGGCCAGCGCGCGCTTGTCCTCGCTGCTGGCCACGGCGACGACCCGCCCGGCGCCGAACCGCTTGGCGAGCTGGACGGCGAGCGTGCCCACGCCGCCCGCCGCCGCGTGCACCACGACCGTCTCGCCCGGGTCCATCCGCACGGACCTGCGCAGCAGCACCCAGGCGGTGGCGCCCTGCACGATCAGGGCGAGCGCGTCCCCGTCCGAGACGCCGTCGGGGATGTCGAAGGCCGCGGCGGTGTCGGCGGTGGCCTTCTCGGCGTAGCCGCCGCTGGTGATCAGGGCGACCACGCGGCGGCCGTCGGCGGTGCGTCCGGCGATCTCCATGCCCGGGACCAGCGGAAGCGCGGCGGGGGACAGGTAGCTGTTCTCGGCCTGGTGGGTGTCGGCGAAGTTGACCCCGGCGCGGGTGACGTCGACGAGGACCTCGCCGGGGCCCGCCTGGGGGGCGGGCAGCTCGGTGGGGTGCAGGACCTCGGGTCCGCCGAACTCGGTGATCTGGATGGCGCGCATGGGCGACTTCTCCTTCGTCTGTTCATACCGACCAGATGGTATGTTACCGGCCGGTCGGTTCGGGTGCCCGCCGCGCCCCGGCTGATCGGACGGCGTCACGGGCGGGCGCGTCGCCTCGGGGTCCTCCCCGGGCTCTTGCGCCGTTCTTCCTAACGTTGTTAGGTGTGGGGTGTCGCGCACCGATGGGGAGGACGCACGTGGACGCCGAGCACACAGTGACGACAGCGGCCGGGCGGGTCCGGGGCACCGCCTCGCCGCGCTCCGAGAGCGGCGGGGTCGCCGTCTACCGGGGCGTGCCCTACGCCGCCGCCCCCTTCGGGGAGTACCGCTTCGCCGCTCCCGCGCCCGCCGCCCCCTGGGACGGCGTCCGCGACTGCACGTCCTTCGGTCCCCCGCCCCCGCAGGGGAACCAGCTCCTGGGCGCGGCGCCCTGGACCCCGCACACGTCCCTGGACTGCCTGTCGCTCAACGTGTGGACCGCCGCCCGCGAGGGCGACCGCGCCCCCGTGCTGGTGTGGATCCACGGGGGCGCCTACATCGTCGGAGCGGCCTCCGAGGTCACCTACGACGGCACCCGGCTCGCCGAGAGCGGCCTTGTCGTGGTGGGGATCAACTACCGGCTGGGCTTCGAGGGTTTCGGGCACGTGCCCGGTCGCCCCGACAACCGCGGCCTGCTCGACCAGGCCGCCGCCCTGCGCTGGGTGCGGGAGAACGTCTCCGCCTTCGGGGGAGATCCCGACAACGTGACGGTGGCGGGGGAGTCCGCCGGGGCCGGTTCGGTCGCGTGCCTGATGGCCTCGCCGTCCGCCCGGGGGCTCTTCCGGCGCGCGATCGCGCACAGCGTTCCGGGGGACATGCTCACCGCGGACACGGCGCGGGCGGTCTCCGGGCGGATCGCCGCGGCCGCGGGTGTGCCGCTGGAGGCCGGGGCCCTGGCCGCGCTGGCACCGGAGAAGCTGCTGGAGGCCACCGACGCGGTGCTCGCCTCCGCCCCCGCCGGGGGCTCGGGAGGAGTGCGTACCAAGCCCTTCACCTGCTTCGCGCCCGTGGTCGGCGGCCCCGAACTGCCCGAGGCCCCGCTGGAGGCGGTCGCGCGCGGCTGCGCCTCGGGGGTGGACCTGCTGGTCGGACACAACGCTCACGAGTACCGGCTGTTCACCGAGCTGGGGCAGAGCGTGGAGATCGACGGCGAGTCCTCGCTGGCGGTGACCGCCTCCCGCCTGGGGCTGGGCGAGGGCGCGGTGGCCGCCTACCGGTCGGCGCACCCCGGTGCCACGCTGCGCGAGCTGTTCGCCGCGATCCAGGGCGACGCGCTGTTCTGCGAGTACACGGTGCGCTTGGCCGAGGCGCACGCCGGGGCCGGGGGCCGAGCCCACTTCTTCCGGCTTGCCGCGGAGAGCCCCGCCATGGAGGGGCGCCTCGGGGCCTGCCACGCCTTCGACCTGCCGTTCGCGTTCGGCAACCTGGACACCGATTTCGGGCGGTTCCTGCTCGACGGCGAGCCCGGCGAGGCCCACAGGGCGCTGTCGGAGCGGATGGTCGCGGCCTGGCGCGACTTCGCCGCCACGGGGGACCCGGGCTGGCCCGCGGTGACGGCCGAGGCCACCGCGGTCAAGGTGTGGGGCGCCGAAGACCTGCTGCACGCCAGCGACGCCTCACCGGTGCGCGAGCTGTGGGCCGGGGTGGCCCTCGCCCCCCGGTAGGCGGGCTCCCCGGGCGGGAGCCGGGCCGCCGTCCCGCTCCGACCCGCGGCCGGTAAAGGTTCGGAAAACGCCTCGCGGTCGGGTCGGGCCGGTGGGGGATAAGGGCATCCTCACAGTTAGGAGTGGGTGGCGCCGGTGGCCGGGGCGCATCGGGTCTCCGGTGCGGTGGCGTGGCCGCCGGCTGGTACCACCCCGCCGGAGGTGCCCGATGACCACGAACGTCTTCGTCGTGGGGCTCGACGACCAGAACCGGGAGGTTCTGCTCTCGCTGCCCGCCGGAGGCCGCTACCGCTTCCTCCAGCTGCTCGACCTCGGCGAGATCCGCCAGGGCCGGCCGGTGGACCTGCCCGCGGTCCTGGCCCTGGCGTCCGGGAGGCTCGACTCCTTCGGGGAGGACGTCGACGCGATCATCGGCTTCTGGGACTTCCCGGTCAGCTCGCTGGTGCCGCTGCTGTGCCGGGGCCGTGGGCTGTCGTGCGCGCCCCTGGAGGCCGTCGTCCGGTGCGAGCACAAGTACTGGAGCCGTCTGGAGCAGCGTGCCGTCATCCCCGAGGCCGTTCCCCGGTTCGCCGGGGTCGGTCTCGACGCCACGGCCAAACCGGAGGGGCTGTCCTACCCGCTGTGGGTCAAGCCGGTGAAGTCGTGCTCCTCCGAACTGGCCTTCCGCGCCGCCGACGACGACGAGTTCCGCGCGGCGATGGACAGGATCAGGGCGGGCGCCGGGCGCTTCGGCACCTCCTTCCAGTGGGTGATGGACCTGCTGCGGCTGCCCCCGGAGGTGGCCGGGTGCGGGGGCGCGGCCGCGCTGGCCGAGGAGGAGGCCACGGGAGACCAGCTCACCGTCGAGGGCTACGTCCGCCGGGGCGTCCCCCGCGTCTACGGGATCGTCGACTCCCACCGCTATCCGGGCACGTCCAGTTTCCTGCGCTACGAGTACCCGTCCACGGTGTCCGAAGAGGTCGGCGCACGCCTGACGGAGCTGTCCGAACGGGTGATCTCCCGGATCGGCCTGGACGACGTCACCTTCAACATCGAGTACTTCCACGACCCGCGCAGCGGCGACGTCCGGCTCCTGGAGATCAACCCGCGCCACTCCCAGTCGCACGCCCGGCTGTTCGAGCTGGTGCGCGGGGTGTCCAACCACGAGATCTGCCTGAGGGTGGCGTTGGGGGAGGAACCCGAACTGGAGCGCGACGGGCGGTACGCGGTGGCCGCCAAGTGGCTCCTGCGCCGCTTCCGGGACGGCTTCGTCGCGGCGGTGCCCACCGCCGAGGACGTAGCGCGTGCGGAGAAGACGGCACCGGGTACGAAGGTGGAGATCGTCGCGCGCCAAGGCCGACGGCTCTCCGAGCTGCCCCTCCAGGACAGCTACAGCTTCGAGCTGGCCCACGTGTTCGTGGGCGGCGGGGACAGCGCGGAGTGCGAGCGCAGGTACCGGGCCTGCGTGGCTGAGCTGCCCTTCACGATCCACGACACCGATGACGTCCGACAGGAGGGGGTCCGCGGATGAGGACCGTCAGTGACCTGCCCCACCGGGTCCGCGAGGACGAGTACGTCCTGATCCCGATCAGCGACGGGGTCCGGCTCGCCGCGCGGATCTGGCGTCCGGTGGAGAGCGAGGGGGCTCCGGTGCCGGCGGTCCTGGAGTTCATCCCGTACCGCAGGCGCGACCTGACCGCGCAGCGCGACTCGGTGCACCACCCCTACATGGCCGGGCACGGGTACGCGTGCGTCCGCGTGGACCTGCGCGGCAGCGGCGACTCCGAGGGGGTGCTCACCGACGAGTACCTGGAGCGCGAGCTCCTGGACGCGGAGGAGGTGCTGGCCTGGCTGGCCGGGCAGCCCTGGTGCGACGGCCGCACCGGGATGATGGGCATCTCCTGGGGCGGGTTCAACGCCCTCCAGGTCGCCGCGCGGCGGCCGGAGAGCCTGCGGGCGATCGTGACGGCCTGCTCCACCGACGACCGCTACTCCGACGACGTGCACTACATGGGCGGGTGCCTGCTGGGGGACAACCTGTCGTGGGCCTCCACGATGTTCGCCTACAACTCCTGCCCGCCCGATCCGGAGCTGGTCGGTGAGCGCTGGCGCGACATGTGGCACGAGCGGCTGGACCGCAGCGGCCTGTGGCTCGACACCTGGCTGCGCCACCAGCACCGGGACGCGTACTGGCGGCACGGTTCGGTGGCCGAGGACCTGGACGCGATCCAGGTGCCCGTCATGGCCGTCAGCGGGTGGGCCGACGGTTACTCCAACTCGGTCTTCCGGCTGCTGGAGGGGCTGAGCGTCCCCCGTCTGGGGCTGTTGGGCCCCTGGTCGCACAAGTACCCGCACCTGGGTCAGCCCGGCCCCGCCATCGGCTTCCTGCAGGAGGTGGTGCGCTGGTGGGACCGCTGGCTCAAGGGCGTGGACAACGACGTGATGGACGCGCCCGTCCTGCGGGCCTGGATGCAGGAGAGCGCGGCGCCCTCCACCGCCTACGAGGCCCGGCCGGGGCGCTGGGTCGGTGAGCGGGAGTGGCCCTCGCCGGACGTCGTTCTGGTACCGCGCGGCCTGGGCGCGGGCCGGGTGCTCGCGGAGGGGGAGCCCTCGGGTCGGGAGGACGTGCTGACCCTGTCCTCCCCGCTGTCCACCGGACAGCACGCGGGCAAGTGGTGTTCGTACAACGCGCCTCCGGACCTGCCCTACGACCAGCGCGAGGACGACGGAGGGTCCATCGTCTTCGACAGCGTGCCGCTTCCGCAGCGGTTGGAGATCCTGGGCTCGGCGGTGGTCGAACTCGAACTGGCGGTGGACCGGCCCGACGCGATGGTCGCGGTGCGGTTGTGCGACGTCACGCCCAAGGGGCAGGCCACGCGGGTGACCTACGGCCTGCTCAACCTCACCCACGCCGACGGCCACGAGAGGCCGCGCAAGCTGGTGCCCGGGCGCCGGTACCGCGTGTCGGTCCCCCTCAACGGCGTGGCCCAGGCATTCCCGGCCGGGCACCGGGTGCGGGTCTCGGTCTCCACCTCCTACTGGCCGCTCGTGTGGCCCTCGCCAGAGCCGGTGACCCTCTCGGTGTTCCAGGGGGAGCACACCCGTGTGCTGTTGCCGGTGCGCCCGGTCGGGGACGGTGGTGACGGGCGGGGCGTGGCCGCCTTCGGCGAGCCCGAGGGCACCGCCCCGATCGCTACGAGCCGGATCGCTCCGGGTGAGGAGCGGTGGGATTTGACCCAGGACCTCGTGCGCTACGGGGCCGCGCTGGACGTGGTCAAGGATCTGGGGACGGTGCGCTTCGACGACATCGGCCTGGAGGTGACCCGTCGCGCGGAGGAGTGCTACAGCAGGGTCGCCGACGACCACGACTCGGTCCGCGGCGAGGCGGTGTGGACGATGGGCTTCGCCCGCGGCGACTGGTCCGTGCGGACCAGGACCCGCACGGTGCTCACGTCCACGGCGACCGACTTCCACCTGCACGCGACGCTGGACGCCTATGAGGGCACGCGGCGCGTGGCCACCAAGATCTACACCTCGGTGATCCCGAGGGACCACGTCTGACCCGGGTGGGGGCCGACCGTGGGCGGCCGGCCCCCTCGGCGCTACTCGCCCAGGCCGGCGCGGCGCAGCGCCTCGGCCATCGCGCCCTGCGGGGCGGCGCCCTCGCGGTTGTCGCGGCCGCGTCCGCCGCCGTTGCCGCGACGGCCACCGCCGCCGTTGTTACGACGACCGCCGCCGTTGCCGCCGTTGCCGCCGCGCTCCTCGCGGCCGCCCCGGCCGCCGCGCGCGGGCGCCTCGTCGTCCAGGCGCATGGTCAGGGAGATGCGCTTGCGCGTGATGTCGACGTCCTGGACCTTGACCTTCACGATGTCGCCCGGCTTGACCACGTCGCGCGGGTCCTCCACGAACTTGTACGACAGCGCCGACACGTGCACCAGGCCGTCCTGGTGCACGCCCACGTCCACGAACGCGCCGAACGCGGCCACGTTGGTGACCACGCCCTCCAGGAGCATGCCCGGGGCCAGGTCCTGGAGCTTCTCCACGCCCTCCTTGAAGGTGGCGGTGGTGAAGGCCGGGCGCGGGTCCCGGCCGGGCTTGTCCAGTTCGGCCAGGATGTCGGTGACCGTGGGCAGACCGAAGGTGTCGTCCACGAAGTCCTGCGGGCGCACCCGCGACAGCATGTCCTTGTCGCCGATCAGCGAGGGCAGGTCCGTCCCCACACGGTCCAGGATGCGCCGCACCACCGGGTAGGCCTCGGGGTGCACCGCCGAGGCGTCCAGCGGGTCGTCGCCGCCGGGCACGCGCAGGAAGCCCGCGCACTGCTCGAAGGCCTTGGGGCCCAGGCGCGGCACCGAGCGCAGCGCCTCGCGGGTGCGGAAGGGGCCGTTGGCGTCGCGGTGCGCGACGATGTTGCGCGCCAGGGTGGAGGTCACGCCCGACACCCGGGTCAGCAGCGGCACCGACGCGGTGTTGACGTCCACGCCCACGCCGTTCACACAGTCCTCGACCACCGCGTCCAGGGAGCGAGACAGCTTGGTCTCGGCCAGGTCGTGCTGGTACTGGCCGACCCCGATCGACTTGGGGTCGATCTTGACCAGCTCGGCCAGCGGGTCCTGGAGGCGGCGGGCGATGGAGGCGGCGCCGCGCAGCGACACGTCCAGGTCCGGCAGTTCCTCGGAGGCGTAGGCCGAGGCCGAGTACACCGACGCGCCCGCCTCCGACACCATCACCTTGGTGAGCTTGAGCTCGGGGTGGCGCTTGATCAGGTCGGCGGCGAGCTTGTCGGTCTCGCGGGAGGCGGTGCCGTTGCCGATCGCGACCAGTTCCACGGCGTGGGCGGCGCACAGCCCGGCCAGGCTGTGGATGGCGCCGTCCCAGTCGCGGCGGGGGGCGTGCGGGAAGACCGTGTCGGTGGCCACGACCTTGCCGGTGGCGTCGGTGACCGCGACCTTGACTCCGGTGCGCAGGCCCGGGTCCAGACCCAGGGTGGCGCGGCTCCCGGCGGGGGCCGCCAGCAGCAGGTCGCGCAGGTTGGCGGCGAACACGTTCACGCCGTCGTCCTCGGCCCGCTGCCACAGCCGCATGCGCACGTCGATGTCCAGCCGCACCAGGATGCGGGTGCGCCAGCCCCAGCGCACGGTGTCCTGGAGCCAGCGGTCGGCGGGGCGGCCGCGGTCCACTATCCCGAAGTGGTGGGCGATGGCGTTCTCGTAGGTGCTGCGGGGCGTGGTGCCGTCGGCGTTCTCGGCCGGGGCGTCCTCCGGCTCCAGGGTGAGGGTGAGGATCTCCTCCTTCTCGCCCCGGTACATGGCCAGCACGCGGTGGGAGGGCAGTTCGGTGAGCGGTTCGGAGAACGCGAAGTAGTCGGCGAACTTGGCGCCCGCCTCCTCCTTGCCCTCGCGCACGGCCGAGCCGAGTCGGCCCCTCTCCCACAGCCGCTCGCGCAGGAGCCCGGTGAGGTCGGCGTCCTCGGCGAAGCGCTCCACCAGGATGGCGCGGGCCCCGTCCAGGGCGGCCTTGACGTCGGCCACCTCCTTGTCGGGGTCGACGTAGGCCGCGGCGGCCTCCCGGGGGTCCTGGCCGGGGTCGGCCAGCAGCCCCTCGGCCAGCGGTTCGAGCCCCGCCTCGCGGGCGATCTGGGCCTTGGTGCGCCGCTTGGGCTTGTAGGGGAGGTAGATGTCCTCCAGCCGGGCCTTGGAGTCGGCCGCGTGGATGCTGGCCTCCAGCGCCTCGTCCAGCTTGCCCTGGGAGCGGATGGACTCCAGGATCGCGGTCCGGCGCTCGGCCAGCTCGCGCAGGTAGCGCAGGCGCTCCTCCAGGGCGCGCAGTTGGGCGTCGTCCAGCGCTCCGGTGACCTCCTTGCGGTAGCGGGCGATGAAGGGCACGGTCGATCCGCTGTCGAGCAGGTCGACGGCGGCGGTGACCTGGTGCGCGCCCACTCCGAGTTCCTCGGCGATGCGCTGGTCGATCGTGGGTGTCACAGGCGTCGTCACTGGTTAAACGTCCACTCTCTGGCTGTTCGGTGCGGGGACATTCTGGTGGCGGGGAAGGACATTGTCATCCCGTCGGCCCCGTGTCCCAGGTTCGCGCACTGCGGCGGTGGTCTCGCACGGGTTCCCGCGCGGGGAGCGGCGGAGGCGGCGCGGGGTCCCCGACGGGACGGTTTCGCAAAGAACGGGGCGGCGCGGCCCCGCGCGCGGGGCCGGTCTCTGCGGTCGAAGGCGAGGGGCGGCGGTCGGGAGGGAGGAGGCCCGGGGGCGGCCGCGCCCGGGTTCCCCGCTTCCAGGAAAGCGGAGTGGGCCGGTCCGCGCCAGCCCCCGTCAGCGCCTGTGGACGACCGCGCCGCGACCCCCGACGACGGGCACGGGACGCGCCCGGTCAGCCGTCGGTCTCGTTGAGGTAGTCGGGGGCGTAGTACTCGTCGAGGGGGAGCGGGCCCCGGTAGCCCTGGCACATGCACTGGCGGTAGGTGGAGCTGGCCTGCCCGGTCCAGCGGCCGGGGATGACCACCTGGGTCTGGCACCTCTTGTTCTGCTGGTCGTGGAAGACCAGGTGATGGCCGCAGCCGCAGAGGGGCTGGGGGTTCTGCGGTGCGCCCAGGACCCGGGCCTGCTCCTGCCTGCGCTGCTGGTCGAGCGCCGCCCGCGTCTGGCGTTTGGTCAGCAGGCGGCCGAACAGGAACCCGCCGAGAGCGATCGTGGCTCCGAAGACCATGGAGACCGGGTCCATCCGGCGACACCTCATTCCTTGAGCCGGAACCCGCCCCGGAGCCCGGGGCGTACGTCCTCCATTGTCGCCCATGGAGGGCTTCCGGCGGCGGGGAGGCTCCTTTCCCGCGCTCCTGTCAACGGGTGACGGCGGCACGCCCGAAAGTAATGCAAAGAAAACTCTGCACGTATAGCTTTGCAAAGAAAACTTTGTCTTACGGTGGTGGCACCCCCGAACGCAGGAGGACCCCCCATGGCCACCGAACCCTCCGCGGCGCCGCCGCGCACCGAACGCCTCGGCGGGCTCTTCCGCCGCTTCTGGACGGCCGGAACCCTCACCAACCTCGGCGACGGCATGCTCGCCACCGCCCTGCCGCTGATCGCCGCCACCCTCACCCACGACCCGCTCGCCGTCTCCGGGCTGGTGGTGGCGCGCTTCCTGCCCTGGCTGCTCGTCGCGCCGTTCACCGGCGTGCTGCTGGACCGGGTCGACCGCCTCCGCGCCATGACGGTCTCCAGCACGGTCGCCGCGACCGCCGTCACCGCCCTGGCCGCGCTGATCGCCACCGGCGGCGCCACCCTGTGGGCCCTGTACGCCACGATCTTCGTGGTGATCTGCTGCGAGACGGTCACCGACCCCGTCACCCGGATCACCGTGTCGCGGATCGTGCCCGGCCGCCTGCTGGACCGCGCCAACAGCAGGCTGGAGGGCGGCCGCCTGGTCGCCCAGGACTGTGTGGCCACCCCCGTCGCCGGTGTGCTCTTCGCGGTCGCCGCCGCCCTGCCCGTGGCCGGGACGGCCCTGTCCTACGCCCTGTGCGCCGTGCTCGTGGCGACCGTCGCCCTCATGCTGCGGCGCGTTCCCGTCCCGGCCGGGTCCACCGCCGACACGGAGGGTGATGAGGGTACGGAGTCCGGCCGGGGCGTACTGCGCTCCCTGCGGGAGGGTTTCGCCTACGTCTTCGGCCGACCGCTGACCCGGGGCCTGGCCTTCAACAACGCCGGGTCCATGATCGGTGTCCAGATGGCCACCTCGGTGCTGGTCCTCTACGCCCAGAAGTTGCTGGGCGTTCCCGAGGCCCTGTACGGGCTCTTCACGGCGTCGATCGCGGTCGGCGGTGTGCTGGGCTCCGTGCTCGCCGCCCGGCTCGTCGCGGGCCTCGGCCGCAGGACGGTCATGATGGGCGGCTACCTGGGGATGGGCGCCTGCCTGTTGGCGGTGGGCCTGGTGCCCGACGCCTGGTCCGCCGCCCTCGCCTGGGGGCTGATGGGTCTGTGTCTGACGGTGACCAACGTGTCCGGTTCCCTCTTCTTCCAGGCCGTGGTCCCCTCCCGCGTGCGCGGCCGGGCGGCCGCGGCCTTCCGCATGGTCGGGTGGGGGCTGTCCCCGGTCGGCGCGCTGCTGGGCGGTCTGCTGGGCCGGATCGACCTCGCCCTGCCCTTCCTGGTCGGCGGGCTGGTCATGGTGGTCACGCCCCTGGTCTTCCGCAGGTCCGTCGCCGAGTGCGCGCGGCTGTGCGACGAGGCCGTGGCTTCCGCCGCCGACGGGCGCTGACCCGCCGCACTCCGGGAGGGCGACACGTGCGCCAGCAGCGCCGAGAGGGCTTTGCGGCGAACTGTTCGCGGAGGGGTTCCCCAGTACGGTGAGGGCCATGACCGACGACGCCGACGTCCCCGCCGACTCCCATCAGCAGATGCGGGTCAGCGCCCGGGCCCTGCGGGGCCTGGCCCACCCCCTGCGCGCCCGCCTGCTGGACGAGCTCAGGCTCAACGGCCCGGCCACCGCCACCATCCTGGGTCAGCGCCTGGGGGAGAGCAGCGGCGCCACCAGTTACCACCTGCGCCAACTCTCGCGCTACGGGTTCATCGACAACGAACCGGGACGCACGGGCGGACGCGAGCGCTGGTGGCGGATGCGGCCCGGCGGCTGGAGCATGTCCGGGCACGAGTTCCTGAGCAACCCCGAGACCCGGGTCGTCGCCCAGGCCGTCCTGGACCGCCTCTACCAGCAGAAGCGCAGGAGGTTCGCGGACTGGACCGCGCTGGTCTCCGACAGCCCCGACCTGCCCGCGGTGCGCAGGTGGAAGGACGCCGCCAACGACTCCACCAGCCACGCCCGGATGACCCCGGAGGAGGCGGCCGAGTTCGCCGACGCGCTCAACGACTTCCTCGCCTCGTGGGGGAAACGCTTCCAGGGGCGGACCCCCGAGAGCCATCCCGGCACCGACGTCGTCCAGGTGGACACCGCCCTCTTCCCGGTCCTGCCCGAGGCCGAGGGCAAGGCGGAGGGGAGCGCCGCCGAGCGGGACTGAGCCGCCCCGACGACCGTCCCTCAGGCCCCGCGCAGCTTCTTGAGCGTGGCCACGTCGGCGGCGTGCGGACCGGCCGGACCCGGGGTCTCCAGGATCAGCGGCACCCCGGCGCTCACCGGGTGGCGGAACAGCTCGCCGAACGGCTCCGCGCCGATGTGCCCGGCGCCGATGTTCTCGTGCCGGTCCTTGCAGCTGCCGCACGCGGCCTTGGAGTCGTTGCAGTGCACGACCCCCAGCCGGTCGGCGCCGACCGCCTCGCCGAAGCGGTCCAGGGCCGCGCGCATGCCCTCCACCGTGGAGATGTCGTGCCCGGCGGCGAACATGTGCGCGGTGTCCAGGCACACGCCCACGCGCGGGTGCCACTCCAGCACCTCCAGGTAGGCGGCCAGGTCGTCGATGGTCGCGCACAGCACCTGGCCCTGACCGGCCATCGGCTCCAGCAGCACCGGCGGGACGTCCCCGCCCAGCCTCTCCAGCAGCGGCATCAGCCGTTCGCGGGTGCGCGACAGGCCCGCCTCGCGCCCGCCGGAGACGGCCGAACCGGTGTGCACGACCACCCCCAGCGCGTCGATCCGGGCCGAGCGGCGCAGCGCGTGCTCCAGGGAGCGCACCGACTTCTCGGCGGTCTCCCCACTGGGGGTGCCCAGGTTGATCAGGTAGGGGGCGTGCACGAACACGGGCAGGTCGACACGTTCGCGCATCCGCGCGTCCTGCGCGGGGTCGCCCCCGTTGGTCGCCCATCCGCGCGGGTTGGACACGAAGACCTGGACCGCCTCCGCACCGATCTCCTCGGCGTAGGCCAGGCCCTTGTCGGCCATGCCGCCCGCGACCGGGACGTGTGCGCCGACCGGGGACGTGGGCCGCTGCTGCTCGCTCTTCTCCATAGCCCAACCAGCCTAGAGGCCGGTCGGAGCCGTCGGTCCGTGCCGGTGCTCACACCGCCCGGCTGGGGAGGCGGGGGCCGGTCGCGGGCGGGGCGTACCGGAGCCGCCGGAAGCGGTGTGCGCTCCCGGCGGCGGGTCCTGCGCGGGTCGCGCCACGGTCACCAGCCCCCGGGCGGGATCGGCCGGTTGGAGTGGAACGCCCCGCACGGGTCGTACGCGGCCTTGACCTGGGCGAGCCGCGTGCGGTCGTCCTCGTCGAAGACCTCGCGGACCTCGGCCTCCTCCATCGGCCCGAAGCCCAGCGTGGACGAGCGGCCGACCGCGTGCGGCCCGAACAGCGCCGCGGCCCGCTCGCGCAGGTCGCGCATCGCCTCGGTGTCCCCGGCCTCGGCGAAGGTCAGCACCGTCAGCGCGTAGGCGGCGTCCCGGTGCCCGACGGCGTTGGCGACCCGCGGCTCCCGGGCCAGCGCCCCGCCCAGGTGGCGCAGCCAGACCACGCAGAAGAACGGCGCCTCGCCCGTCATACGGGTCAGCTCGGCCAGCGCCTTCCCGTCCAGCCGGTCCACCAGCACGCTGCGGCCGCGGAACCCCGCCTGGTCCCGGTGCTCGTCGAAGACCGCGCCCGACTCGTCGTAGCGCATCTCGCGCAGGGTGTCCGCCAGCACCGGGGCGGCCGAGCGCAGCGGCTCCACCACCTTCGCCCCCTCCTCGACCGGGCCCGACCAGGCCACCGACACCTGGGCCACCTGGCGGCCGCGCATCGGCCCGGGCACGCCCTCCATGTCCGGGTAGACCATCACGGAGACCCCCGAGGTCATCTCCTCGGGCACCGACTCGGCCCACCGCCGCCAGGCCTGCAGAACCTCCGGTTCGGCTCCGGCGTCCAGGAACAGGCTCCCGCCGTAGATCCGCGGGACCGGGAACAGGTCGATCTCCATTCCGGTGACCACGCCGAACGCGCCCGCGCCTCCGCCGCGCACCGCCCAGAACAGGTCGGGGTCGTCGTCCCCGGTGACCTGCCGCAGGCGGCCGTCGGCGGTGACCAGGTCCACGCGCCGCACGTGGTCGGCGGCGAACCCGTACCGGCGGGCCAGGAGCCCCACACCGCCGCCGAGCGTGTAGGAGACCGCGCCCACGGCGGGGGAACTGCCCGACAGGGGCGCCAATCCGTGTTCGGCTGCCGCGTCGACCACCGTCTGCCAGGTGGCCCCGGCCTCCACCCACGCCGTGCCGCGGTCGGGGTCCACCCGCACCCCGTCCATGCGGTGGGTGGCGAGGAGGACGCCGCCCCCCATACCCGCGCCGAGCCCGTGCCCGGTGAGCTGGGCCGACACCCGCAGCCCCCGTTCCGAGGCCCAGGCCACGGCGGCGCGCACGTCCTGGGCGTGGACCGGCTCCACCATGGCGTCGGGACGGTGCCGGTCCAGCAGCTGCATTCCCGTGCGGGACCCCTCGTAGGCGTCGGTCCCGGGCGCGTGCACCGGTCCGCTCACCCGTCGGGTCAGGTCCCGCAGCGTGTCCGTGTCGCCCGTCGTGCTCTTGGTGCCCGTGTTCTCGTTGTTCTCGTTCATGTCGGCCACCGTAGGAAGCCATGCGGTCACAACATGACCGCGATCTCTGGCAGTCTGCGTTCATGGGCCGATCCGTACGCGGGGAGATGCCGCAGCGGCTGCTGCGGCTGCTGTCCCTGCTCCAGGTCCGGCGCGAGTGGAGCGGCGCGGAGCTCACCGAGCGGCTCGGCGTCAGCGCCCGCACCCTGCGCCGCGACGTCGAACGGCTGCGCGGGCTCGACTACCAGGTGGAGGGCACGCCCGGGGTGGCGGGCGGCTACCGCCTGGCCTCGGGACGCGACCTGCCCCCGCTGCTGTTGGAGGACGAGGAGGCCGTCGCGATCGCCCTGGGCCTGGCCACCGCCACCGGGTTCCAGGACAGCGCGCTGCGCGCCCTGGCCAAACTCGAACGCGTCCTGCCCGCCCGCCTGCGCCCCCGGCTGGCCGCCGTGGGCGGCGCCACCAGCGCGGTGCCCCACCCCGACGTCCCCGGTGTGGACCCCGCCGTCCTGGGGGCGCTGGCCTCCTCCTGCCGCGACCTGGCCGTCACCGACTTCGACTACCGCGACCGGGAGGGCAACGCCCGCGGGCGCCGGGTCGAGCCGCACCACCTGGTCTCCCACGGCGGGCACTGGTACCTGATCGCGCACGACACCGACCGCGATGACTGGCGCACCTTCCGGGTGGACCGGGTCAGCGGCCCGCGGCCCACCCACCGGCGGTTCGAGCCGAGGCCGCTGCCCGCGCCGGACCCGGCGGCCTTCCTCACCCGACTCTTCGCCGCGGGCGTCTACAGGCACACCGCGCACCTGACCCTGGAGCTGTCCGCCGAGGACTTCCACAGCCGCTTCCACGGCCCTCTGCCCGGCCGGGTCGAACCGCTGGACGACCACCGCTGCCGTCTCCGGATCAGCGCCGACTCCCTCGACCTGGTGTGCCAGTACACGGCGGCGGCCCTGGCCCTCGGCGTCCCCTTCACGCTGGACGCCCCGCCCCGGGTCGTCGAGCGCCTGCGGGACGTCGGCGCGCGCCTGGCCCCTCCCTGAAACGCGACCGCCGATGGACCGCGACCGGTCGCGGGAGCGCTAGGGTCGGGGCCGTGAACACCGATTCCGCGCACCTGACCCTGTCCGACGTCACCGCCGCCTTCGAGCGGGTCTACCCGCCCGCGTGGGCCGCCTCCTGGGACGCGGTCGGACTGGTGGCGGGCGACCCCGCGCAGCGGGTCACGCGGGTCCTGTTCGCCGTGGACCCGGTCGACGCGGTCGTCGACGAGGCCCTGACCTGGGGCGCCGACCTGATCATCACCCACCACCCGCTGATGCTGCGCGGTGTCACCAGCGTGGCCGCCGACACCCCCAAGGGGCGGATCGTGCACCGGCTCATCCGGTCGGGGACCGCCCTGTACACCGCGCACACCAACGCCGACACCGCCTCGCCCGGCGTGTCCGACGCGCTGGCCCGCGCGGTCGGCGTCACCGGGCCGCTGCGGCCCCTGGACCCCGACGCCACCGACCCCGAGGGGCGCCGCGGCATCGGACGGATCGGCGTCCTGGACCGGCCGGTGCTCCTGCGCGAGTTCGCCGAGCAGGTGGCCCGCGGGCTGCCCGCCACCGCCGCCGGGGTCCGTGTCGCGGGCGACCCGGACCGCCTGGTGAGCACCGTCGCGGTGTCGGGGGGAGCGGGGGACTCCCTGCTCGGAGCGGCCCGGGCCGCCGACGTGGACGTGTTCGTCACCTCCGACCTGCGCCACCACCCCGCCTCGGAGTTCGTGGAGAACCCGGGCGGCCCCGCCCTGGTCGACACCGCGCACTTCGCCAGCGAGTGGCCCTGGCTGGCCGACGGTGCGCGCCGTCTGGTCGACGCACTCGGGCGCGCCGGCGGACCGGATGGGGCTAACGTGGAGGTCCGCGTCTCGGCGGCGGTCACGGACGCCTGGTCACAGGCCGTCCCGCACGTCTGAGAGAGTCCACCGGCCCGCGGGGCCGCCGAGCAAACTGCACAGAGTAGAGCGCGGGCGGCGTACTCGCCCTCCCCAGCCATCACAGGAGACGTCACACGTGAAAGCCGAACCCGCCGCACAGGCCAGACTCCTCACCCTCCAGGACCTGGACACCGACCTCCAGCGCCTGGACCACCGGGCGCGCACCCTGCCCGAGGTCGCCGAGGCGGCCCGGCTCAAGGAGCGGTTGGACCAGATCGACAGTGAGCTGATCAACGCGCAGACCGGGGTCTCCGACGTCGAACGCCAGCAGCGCAAGGCCGAGAGCGACGTCGACCAGGTGCGCACGCGCGCCGACCGGGACGCCAAACGCCTGGAGTCGGGGCAGATCACCAACGCCAAGGAACTCCAGAACCTCCAGTCGGAGATCACCTCGCTGGGCCGCCGCCAGGCCGAGCTGGAGGAGATCGTCCTGGAGGTGATGGAGCGCGCCGAGGAGCTCAACGCCGAGGTGGCCCGCCTGACCGCCGAGCGCGAGCGCGTCGTGGCCGAGCACACCGAGGTCGTGGCCCGCCGCGACACCGCCGCCGCCGGGATCCAGTGGGACCGCACCCGGGCCACCCAGGACCGCGAGCGCGTCGCCGAGGAGATCCCCGCCGACCTGCTCGCCCTCTACGACAAGATGCGCGCCCAGTACGGCGGTGTGGGCGCGGCGCCGCTGCGCTACGGCCGCTGCGGGGGCTGCAAGCTCGCGCTGAGCACCGTCGAGCTCAACGAGATCCGCGCCCAGGCCGCCGACGAGGTCGTGCGCTGCGAGGACTGCCGCCGCATCCTGGTCCGCACCGAGGAGTCGGGTCTGGGCGGCCGGACCGAGCAGTGAGCACCGCTTGGGGGGTGCCGCCCGACACCGCGCCGACCCGGCTGGTCCTGCTGCGGCACGGGCAGACGCCGCTGTCGGTGGAGCGCCGTTTCGCGGGCAGGGGCGACATCCCGCTGACCGAGGACGGACACGTGCAGGCCAGGGCGGCCGCGCGCCGTCTGGCCCCGCGGCCGTTCGACGCGGTGGTGTCCTCCCCGCTGCGCCGTACCAGGGACACCGCGGCGTACGCGGCCGAGGCGCTCGGGCTGGCGGTGGAGATCGACGAGGGGTTCGTCGAGACCGACTTCGGCGGCTGGGAGGGGATGACGTTCGCCGAGGCGCGGGCGCAGGCCCCGGCAGCGGTGGACGGTTGGCTGGCCGATCCGGAGGCGGCGCCGCCCGGCGGGGAGAGCTTCGCCGCGGCCTCACGCAGGGTGGCCGCCGCCCGCCGGGCCCTGGTCGAGCGGCACCGGGGGCGCACCGTCCTGGTGGTCACCCACGTGACCCCCATCAAGGCGCTGGTGCAGCAGGCTCTGCTCGCCCCGCTGGAGGCGCTTTACAGGATGCACCTGGACACCGCGTGCCTGACCGAGGTGGACGTGTTCGCCGACGGGCCCATGGTGGTGCGCTCCCTCAACGACACCGCCCACCTGGAGTGAGGTCCCGAGGGGGAGCGGGGCCGCCGCGGCGGGCGTAGAATGGGCGGCGAGGGGAGTCGGCCAGGCGGTCGCGGACCGCGCCTGGTGCGCGTGTTCGAGGAAAGTCCGGACTCCACAGGGCAGGGTGGTCGGCAACACCGACCCGGGGTGACCCGCGGGACAGTGCCACAGAAAGCAGACCGCCACCGCTCGCGGTGGTAAGGGTGAAACGGTGGTGTAAGAGACCACCAGCGGCCGGAGTGATCCGGTCGGCTCGGTAAACCCCACCCGGAGCAAGGTCAAAAAGGGAGCCTTCGGGTTCCCGCGCGGATGTTCGAGGGCGGCCCGCCCGAGTCCGCGGGTAGACCGCACCGAGGCCGTCGGCAACGGCGGTCCCAGATGGATGGCCGCCCGGTTCCTCGGAACCGACAGAATCCGGCTTACCGGCCGACTCCCCCTCACACACCTCTTTGGCCAGGCGTTCAGCGAGCGAGAGACGGCCGTGTTCCGGTTCTGTTCCGGACGGCGGATCAGCCGGACCGCAGGAGCGGAGCGGTGGGCCGCCCGTGGTGTTCCGGCGGGCCGGCCCCCCGGGCGCGGTGCCGCAGGCCGCGTCCTCCACGGGGCGGCGGGTCGGCCCGGAGCCCAGGGGCCACTCCTGGGACACGGGTACAGTCCTACAGCCCGCCGGTGATGGCCCCGTGCCCGCGGGCACCGATAGATTGGCCCCTGCGCTCCCTACCCCGGGCGAGCTCCGGAGCGCGTACGCCCGTGGGCCGACGTCCGGGGTCGGACCCAGCGGGCATCCGCGTTCACGGGAATGGGTGACTCTTGTTCGACTCCACCGCCTTCTGGGTGGCTCTCTTCGGTCTGCCGGTCGTGGCCATCGTGGTGATCGTCCTGCTCGCCTCCTACCAGGCTTCAGGCGTTCAGCAGGACGGACGCGACGACGCTCCCGAGGAGGACTCCTCCACCAGTTGATCCCCGTGGTCCGCATCCGCCCTCGGATGGGGCACGGGGTCGTTCACGTCCTGGACGTCCTGCACGGGGACGAAATCCCCCGTTCCGGCGTCCAGGAGGTGCACCCTCGCCGTCTCCAGGTCGTAGTACATCCCCGTCAGGGCCAGCTCGCCCGCCTCCACCCGTTCGCGGACCACCGGGTAGCTCATGAGGTTGCCGATCTGCTCCTGCACGTTGGCCTGGGACAGGCGGCGCAGCGCCTCCGCGACGGGTAGGCCCGTCAGGGCGCCGGACTCCCGGCCCGCCCGCGCCAGGCTCCCCGAGCCGTTGGACAGCCAGCCGCGCAGGTGCGAGGTCCGGACCTCACCGGGTTCGAGGTGCGCCTTGTCCATCAGCGCCTGCATCGCGCCGCAGTGCGAGTGGCCGCACACCACGATCGAGGGCACCCGCAGCACGTTCACCGCGTACTCGATCGCCGCGCCCACCGACTGGTCGTCGGTGGCCTCGCGCGGCGGCACCAGGTTGCCGATGTTGCGGACGGTGAACAGGTCGCCGGGCCCGCTGGCGGTGATGAGGTTGGGCACCACGCGCGAGTCGGCGCAGGTGATGAACAGCGCGGTCGGGTTCTGGCCGTGCGAGAGGCGGCTCATCACCGACCGCATCCGGTCGGCCGTGCTTGAGTGGTACTCGCGGGCGCCGGCCGACAGCAGGCCCAGCGCGTTCACCTCGCGCTCGCCGTCACCGCGCATGTCCCAGGGCGCCCACCAGCGGGCCAGGCCGCCGGGCGCGGTCTTGGCGGCGGGCGCGGACCGGTTGGAGCTGTGCGTGTACCACTTCTCGTGCACCTCGTCGATGTCGACGCTGCCGCCGGTGCGCTCGTGGTCCATCCGCCAGGCGTGGATGGACTCGAAGGCGGCGTGGTCCATGAAGTCCACGTGCAGGTCCAGGTCGACCCGTGATCCGGCGGGGACGGTGCGCAGCACGTGTGCGAGCCGGGGCACGCCCAGGAAGGTGAGCGAGCCGTGCACGGTGATGTGCACCCGGCCGTCGCGTTCCTCGGTGGTCACGGTCAGTTTGGTGAGCCTGCGCAGGGAGACGATCATGGCCAGCCCGAAGCCGATGAACACCCCCTCCAGGAGACCCAGGAACACCACGCCGAACAGAGTCACCAGGTAGACGCTGGCCTCGTGGTGGCGGCGCAGGTCGCGCAGGTGGGCGATCGAGACCATCTGCACGCCGATGAAGACCAGCAGCGCCGCGAGCGCGGGCATCGGGATCAGCTCGACCACGTGCGCGAACAGGGCGACGAACAGCAGGATCCACACGCCGTGCAGGATGGTCGAGAGCGGGCTGCGCGCCCCGGCGCGCACGTTGGTGGTGCTGCGCACGATCACACCGGCCACCGGCAGCCCGCCCAGGGCGCCGCTGATGGTGTTGGCCGCGCCCTGGCCGCACAGTTCGCGGTTGAGCATCACCCGGCGGCCGCTGTGCATGCGGTCCACGGCGATCGCGGCGAGCAGGGACTCGACGCTGGCGACCATGGCCACGGCGGCCACGCTCAGGGCGATGCCGTCCCACTGCCCGGCCTCGGGCAGCATCGGGCCGTTCCAGGCGTCGGCGAAGGAGCCGGGCAGGGCGACGGTCTGCACCTGCCAGCCGCTCGTGGTGGAGATGAGGGTCGCGGTGCCCACGGCGACCAGCGCGGCGGGCACCACGGCGGGCCGCAGCCGCCCGAGGGAGGGCAGCTTGTTCCAGGTGAACATGATCGCGATGGTGATGACGCCGACCGCGACGGCCGGGGTGTGGTTGTTGGCGATCTGGTGGGGCAGGTCGGCGATGTTGGCCACCGCCGAGCTCTGCGGCTCCCCGCCCAGGACCACGTGCAGCTGGGCCAGGGCGATGGTGGCGCCGACCCCGGCGAGCATCCCGTGCACCACGGCGGGGGAGACGGCCAGGGCGGCCCGGGCGATCCGGAAGGCGCCGAGGGCGAGCTGGACCAGCCCGGCCAGCAGGGTGATCAGGCAGGTCACCCGCCAGCCGTAGGTCATGACCAGGTCGGCGACGATGATGGTCAGACCGGCGGCGGGGCCGCTGACCTGGACCACGGACCCGCCGACGAGTCCGGCGACGATCCCGCCGACCACGGCGGCGATGATCCCGGCGATGAGGGGGGCGCCGGAGGCGACGGCGATCCCCAGGGACAGGGGGACGGCGACCAGGAAGACCACCAGTGAGGCGCCGACGTCGGCGGCGATCCCCCTGCGGCGGTCGGAACGTTGCCCGGGTGGGGCCGAGGTCGGCCTCTCGGGCGTGACTCCCTGGGCGTCGTTGCGCATGGTTACTCCGTTCGGGTTGGACCAGGCAAGTGATACGTGGGCGCACGGGGACTGCGGTGTTCGGATCGGGGGGCGTGCGTGGAGACGCGGGACGAGAGGACGTTCCCGAGGGTGTCCTTCGCGCTACCAACTGTAGCCAGTATCCGCCACGGAGCGTTACGGTCTGTTGTCCGATCGGTAGCCGTTTTCCTGTCTTCACATGTCCTGAGGACAAATCGGGACAGAGAAAACCCCGAGGCGGTGGGTTCGTCCACCGCCTCGGGGTGTGAAGTGATGTACCTCTCGCGCGGCCGGGGGCCGGAAAAGGGTCGCTACCGCGTGTTGCGGACGTCCGGAAGATCAGATGAAGCGGCCGTCCTCGTACCCGCCCTCGTAACGGTTGCGGCCGTGGCCGTGCGGGTCGTGCGGGTCGACCGGGTACGGCCCCGGCGCCTGCGGCCCGCCGGGGTACCGCTCCTCCTCACCGGACCGCCAGTCCGGAGCGGGCGGGAAACCACCGTAGCCGGGCTGCTGCGGCTGCTGGGGCTGGCCGCCGCCCGGGTAGCCGCCCGGGGCACCGGGGTAGCCGCCGGTGCCCGCGGCCGGGTAGCCGAACGGGGCCTGTTCGCCGTAGCCCGCCGGGGCGTTCCCGCGCACCTGGTCCACCGGGTAACCGCCCGTCGGGTACCCGGGGGCCTCACCGGGGAACGCGGACGGGTAGGCGGGCTGGCCGACCGTCCCCGGGTCGAACGGCGTCGGCGCCTCCGGGACTGCGGGGCCCGCGGCCCCGCCCGGGAAACCCGCCGCGCCGGGACCGCCGTGGACGCCCGGGGCCCCGAAGGCGCCGCCGTCCTCCTGGGGGCCCCACAGCGGGGGGTTGGGGTCCGGCTGGACCGGGCGGCTGTGGGCACCGGTGTCGTAGGGGGAGCGGTGGTGGGTTCCGGTGTCGTAGTCGTTGCGGTTGAAGGAGTCGGTGTCGTACTCGGGTCGTCCGGTGCCGGGCACGCCGTAGTCGGCGTGGCTGTGGGCGCCGGTGCCGTAGGAGGGGCGCTGGTGCGTCCCGCTGTCGTAGGGGGAGCGGTGGTGGGTTCCGGTGTCGTAGTCGTTGCGGTTGAAGGAGTCGGTGTCGTACTCGGGTCGTCCGGTGCCGGGCACGCCGTAGTCGGCGTGGCTGTGGGCGCCCGTGTCGTAGGAGGGGCGCTGGTGCGCCCCGGTGTCGTAGGAGGACCTCTGGTGGGCGCCGGTGTCGTAGGCCGAACGCTGGTGGGACCCCGTGTCGTAGGCCGGGCGCTGGTGCGCGCCGGTGGTGTGGGACGTCTCCGGTCGCGGCCGGTAACCCCCGCTAAGGGGGTCGGCGGGATCGCCCGCGCCGCCCGGAGGGGTCTGACCCGTGCCCGAGCCGCCCTGCCCGCCGCCGAAGCCGAGCTCGGAGCGCTGGTGCGCCCCGGTGTCCATGCTGGACCATATCGGCGAACTCGTGCCGCTGTCCGGGGCCGGGGCCTGGAACGCCGGGCCGAGCGGATCGGCGGGGGGCACGCTCCGCGCACCGGCTGTCCCCGGGTAGTCCGAGCGGCTCATCGACCCGCTGTCGTAGGACGAGCGGCCCTGGAACGGGTCCCCCGTCGACGGAACGGAACCGGACCCGCCGAGAGGGTCGCGCCCCGGGGAGGACCCCAGCGGGTCGCGCGTGCCGGACGAAGCCCCCAGTGGGTCGTGCGCGCCGGCGGCGGAGCCCAGCGGATCGGCGGTGGGGGGCGAGTAGGAGGAACTGGGCGACCACGGTTCCGTGCCCAGGGGGTCGTCCGGGGCCGAGGCGGACGGCGCGGCGGGCTGGGAGGGCTG
>NZ_LEKI01000047.1:0-34711 GCF_001029525.1 Nocardiopsis sp. RV163
GCGCGCCCGCCAGGACCGCGGCCGCGGCCAGGGCCCCGCTGGGCTCGGCGACCAGACGTGCCCCGTGGGCGACTGCTCCAGGATCTCCAGGCCGACCGTGCCCTGGCCCGCGATGACGCCCGGGTCGTCGAAGGGCGGGACGAGGGCCAGCCCCTCCTCGTCCCGGAGCCGCCGCGCGGTGGCCTCCCGCTCCCGGGGCGCGACCATGACGACGCGGGCGCCGAGGGCGCGCATGCGGTCGACCTTCACCACGGGCGCGCCCTCGGGGACGACGACGGTGCAGGGCGCCCCCTGCCGGGCGGCGGCGTAAGCGAGCGCCTGGCCGTGGTTGCCCGAGGAGTGGGTCACCACACCGCTGTGGCGCTGGGCGGGGTCGAGCAGGGCGACGGCGTTGGTGGCGCCGCGCAGCTTGAAGGCCCCGGTGGGCTGGAGGCTCTCGGGTTTGAGCAGGAACGGCGGCCCACCGGCCGGGCCCGCCGTCAGCGGGGTGCGCACCACCTCCCCGCGCAGGCGCTCCCGGGCGGCGCGGACGTCCTCCACCGTGATCAGTTCCATGCGTTCCCTGTTCCCGGTCCCGGACCGGCCACGCGTCCGTGCGTCGGCCCGGGCGCGGCGTCCGTGCGGGAATCTCGCGCCGCCGGGCCCTCCCGCCGCCGGTCAGGCCGCCCGCTCCCCTCCCGGCCGTCGGCCGGGAGGGGAGCGGGTCTCGCGGGAGGGGACCGCGTGCACTACCGTGGCCCGTTGACTGTCAGCACAAGTCCATATCGTCGACGTCGCAGTGCACGGGAAGCCGGTGGAAGTCCGGCGCGGTCCTCGCCACTGTGACCGGAGGGCGCCTCCCACACGCCACCGGGCCCGACACGGCCCGGGAAGGGGGGAGGCGCGGGGCCAGAACCCGACTCCGGGAGCCAGGAGACCGGCTGCGACCGTCCGCGTCATCAGACCACGAAGGATGGTTTGTACGTTGAAGCCCACCGGGGCACGCGCGGTCCGGTACCGCCTGCCCGCCTGCGCCGCCCTCGCCCTGCTCCTGGCCGCGACCGCCTGCGGCGGCGGATCCGCCGCCCCCTCCCCCGGGGCCACCGGGGAGACGATCCGCAACTGCGGCGTCGACGTGGCCGCGGACAGCCCGCCGGAACGGGTGTTCGCCGCCTACCAGCCCGCCATCGAGACCGCCCACGCGCTGGGCGTCAGCGACCGCCTGGTGGGGACCGCGTTCCTGGACGCCGCCGTCCTGGAGGAGTACGCGGACGCCCAGGCCGGACAGGAGTACTACCCCGACCTGCCCAGCCGCGAGGAGCTGCTCGGCCACGGGCCCGACTTCGTGCTCGCCGGGTTCAACGACGTGTTCACCGACGAGAACCTCGGCACGCGGGCCTCCCTGCGCGAGCTGGGCGTCGGTAGCTGGATCCCGGCGCCGCTGTGCCCGAGCGGGGACGGCCGCACCGACGCGACCATCGACCCGGCCTCGGTGACGATGGACAGCGTCTACGCCGACCTGCGGGACTTGGGAACGCTGTTCGACGCGCGCGAGCGCGCCGAGGAGGTCGTCGCGGACATGGAGGTCACGGTAGGCGGGGTGGCCCGGGCCCTGGAGGGCCGCGTGTCCGAGGAGGACCGGCCCACGGTGATGGTCGGCCGCCCCAGCGACCAGGGGTTCCGGGTGGCGGGCGGGCAGGACTTCTCCACCGAGGTCATCCGGCTGGCCGGCGGCGTCAACGCCTTCGCCGACCTGGACGGCGGGCGCAACCACGACGTGGCCGTCGAGGACGTGATCGCGCGCGACCCCGACTTCATCCTGGTCGACGTGTGCTGCGACGCGCGGATGACCGCCGCCGACGCCGCCCCGGACGTGGAGCGGATCACGGCCGATCCCGTGCTGGCCAACCTGACCGCGGTCACCGAGGAGCAGGTCGAGGAGTTCACCTTCGCCGACCGCTCCGCGGGTGTGCGCAGCGCGGCCGCGGTGGAGACGGTCGCCCGCATCCTGCACCCAGACCTTTTCGGGTAGGCGGGCCGATGGCCCCTCAGGCGGCCGAGAGGCCCGTGTCGACCGTGCCCCCGGGCGTCCGGCGCCGGCTGCGGGCCGCGGCCGACGGTTCCGGTGCGCTCGTCGGTACCCGCGCACGCGTCGCGGGGCTGGCGCTGGCGCTGCTGGTCCTGGCCGCGACCCTGCTGGTGTCGGTCCTGGTCGGCTACGAGCGGCTGTCGGTGTCCGACGTGTACCTGGCCTACGCCGGTTTCACCGGTTCGGACACCGACCTGGTCGTGCGGCACCTGCGTGTGCCGCGCACCCTGGCCGGGCTGGCGGTCGGCGCGGCCCTGGGCGTGTCCGGGGTCCTGGCGCAGGGGGTGACCCGCAACCCCCTCGGCGACCCCGGCGTCCTCGGTATCAACGCGGGCGCCTCCCTGGCCGCAGTCACGGCGATCAGCGTGTTCGGGGTGTCCGGGCTGCTGGGCTACGTCGGATTCGCCTTCGTGGGCGCCGCGGCGGCGGCCTGCGCGGTCTACGCCGTCGGGTCTCTGGGCCGGGAGGGCGGCGATCCGGTCAGGCTCACGCTCGCCGGAGCCGCGATCTCGGCCCTGCTCGGTTCGCTGACCTCGGCGATCGTCCTGCGCGACCGCGCGAGCCTGGACGAGTACCGGTTCTGGGTGGTGGGCTCGCTGGCGGGCGCCGACGGCGCGGCGCTGCTCCAGGCACTGCCGTTCCTGGCCGCCGGGCTGGTGGCGGCGGTGGCGGCGGCCCGGTCCCTGAACGCGGTGGCGCTCGGCGACGAGCTGGCCCGCTCCCTGGGAACACGGCTGTGGCTGGTGCGCGGGACGAGTGCTCTGGCGGTGGTGCTCCTGGCGGGGACGGCGACGGCCGTGGCGGGTCCGATCGGCTTCGTCGGGGTGGCCGTGCCGCACGTCGCGCGGGTCCTGGTCGGCCCCGACCACCGCTGGGTGCTGCCCTGGTCGGCGGTGCTGGCGCCCGTCCTGCTGTTGGCGGCCGACGTCGCGGGCCGTGTGGTGGCGCGTCCCGAGGAGTTGCAGGTCGGCGTCCTGACCGCTCTCATCGGCGCGCCGTTCTTCGTCCTCCTGGTGCGCGGGCGAAGGGTGGCGGGGCTGTGACGGCGCGTTCCGGTGTCCTGGGGCCCCGGACGGGGGTGGCCCGGCTGGGCGGGCTGTCGGTGCGGGTGTACTGGCCCTCGGCGCTGCTCGGCGGCCTGCTCACCGCCCTGGCCGCGGCGGTGGCCCTGGTCTCGCTGACCCTGGGCGACTTCGAGCTGGCCGTGGGCGAGGTGGTGGACGCGCTCACCGGCCGTGCCGGTGCGACGGTCACCCACGTGGTGGTGGAGATGCGGCTGCCGCGTGTGCTCACCGCCTTGGGCGTGGGCGCTGCGCTGGCGCTCTCGGGGGCGCTGCTGCAACGGCTGGCGCGCAACCCGCTGGTCAGCCCCGACGTCATCGGGGTCAGCGCGGGCGCGACGACCGGGGCGGTGGTCGCCATCGTGGTCTTCGGCGGCACGGCGGCGGCGATCGCGGTCAGCGCGCTGGCGGGCTCCGTGGCCACCGCGTTCCTGCTGTACCTGCTCGCCCACCGGCGCGGTGTCAGCGGGCAGCGGCTGGTCCTGGTGGGGATCGCGGTCACCGCGATGCTGGGCGCGGTGACGTCGTACCTGCTGACCCGAACGGAACTCACCACGGCGCAGCGCGCCGTGCTCTGGCTCACCGGAAGCCTGGCGAACCGGGGATGGCCGCACGCGGCGACGGTGGCGGTGGCGCTGGCCGTCCTGGCACCGACCGCGCTCGTGCTGGCACGTGAGCTGTCACTGCTCCAGCTCGGCGAGGACGCGGCGGCCGCCCTGGGCGGCCGGGTGCGGACCGCGCGCGGCGCCCTGCTGTTCACCTCCGCCGCGCTCGCGGCCGCGGCCACCGCCGTCGCCGGTCCCGTCGCGTTCATCGCGCTGGTGGCCCCGCAGATCGTGCGGCGGCTGCTGGGCGGACGAGCCCTCGGGCTGCTGCCCTGCGCCGCCTGCGGAGCGCTCCTGGCGGCCGGTGCCGACCTGGTCGCGCGCACCGCCTTCGGAGGCAGCGAACTGCCGGTAGGGGCGGTCACCGGGGTGTTGGGCGCCCCCTTCCTGCTGTACCTGCTGGCACGCGGCGAAGGCGCGGGACCGGGCCGGTGAACGTCCGGGGCGCCGCCCCGCCAGGATCGCCTTCGGGGTCACGGGGTTCGAGGGGCCGGGGCCCCGCGGCCGCCCATCGCGAAGTGGCGCGAGCCGGGGGCGAGCGCCGCGGCCCCCGGGGCCAGGAAGCACAGGACGGCGCACGCGACCAGGACCGCCTCCGTGCCGAAGGCCTGGGTAGCCGGGGCGATGAGCGCGAGCCCGACCGGGGCCAGGCCGTAGGAGAACAGGAAGTCCAGCGAGGAGACTCGGGCGAGCTTGTCGGGCGCGACCTCGCGCTGGGCGGCGGTGAACCACGGGACGTTGAACAGCTCGATCCCGACCCCCGCCAGGGCGTAGGCGGCGAACACCGTCCACGGGCCCGCGGGCAGGAGCAGGCTCAGCGGCGCGAGGCCGTACAGGGCCAGGCCCGCCAGAGCCACCCACCCCTGGGAGGAGGGGCGCCAGCGCCCGATCAGCAGCGCCCCGGCCAGCGCGCCGCCGGTGTAGGCGGTCAGCGCGCCCGCCAGCACCGCCTCGGTGCCGTAGGTGTCGCGGCTGACCACGGGGAGCAGCACGCCCGTGGCGGAGTACCCGGTGGCGATCACCGCCGTCAGCGCGCCCAGACCCGCGAGGAACCACGTGTGGCGCCGGGCCTCGCGCAGCCCGTCGCGGAAGTCGGCGACCAGGGAGGGGCCGCGCGCGGGCGCCGCCGCCGCCGTGGCGGGGGCACCCCGGCCCCCGGGCGGGGCCAGGGCGGCGACCGCCCAGAGCGCGGCGGTGACCAGGAGGAGGGCGTGCACGCCCAGGACCGTGGAGAGCAGCGCCGTCGCCCCAGGGGCGACCAGGGTGGTGACCCGCACTGAGATGGTGAGCGCCGCGTTGGCGCGCTGGCGCCGCGGCTCGTCCACGACCTCGGCGGTCAGCGCCTGGAAGGCGGGTCTGCAGGCTCCCTGTCCAGCGCCCACGGCCGCCGCCGCCACGGCCGCCAGCCCCAGGGCTCCGGTCGCCACGCCCGCGGCGACCAGCGGCGTGGCCGCCGCCGCGAGGACCCCGGCCCACAGCACCACCGCACGGCGGGAGAGCCGGTCTGCCAGCAGGCCGCCGAGCGGCAGGGCCAGGAGGAACCCGCCGGTACGTGTGGCCAGTAGGAGGCCGAGCCCCATCGCGGTGAGCGTTCCGTCCAGGACGGCCAGGCCGAGGATGAACGGCATGGCCCAGGTGGCCAGGCCCGAGGCCGTGCTCCCCGACCACAGGCGCAGGAAGGCGGGGTCGAGGAGCACGTGCGCACGCGGTGGGGCCGTGGGCACGGCGCCGGTCTGCTGGGTGTGGGCCACGTCTTTCCACGTCCTCTCCGCGGGTGGTCACCGGCGGGGCGCGGCTGACGCCGCCCTCGCCCGGGCGCGTCCGCCGTGGGGCCCGCCCCGCCGGGCGGTACTGGGCGGACACACCCCGGGGACGCGAACTCCGACCCCACTAATGACAATGGTTATCGTTTTATCTACAATAGCGCGCGGACTCCGGTACTCAGAACATTCCGGCGCTCCCCGTTGGTGTCCCGTGTTACTCCCGACCCCCTTTTGGAAGGACGACCGTGGACCGCTCCCTCGTGGACCAACTGCCCCCGCCGCTTCCCGCCGAACAGATCCTCGCCGTCAACCCGCCGCGAGAGGACCTGCACACCACCCGCTCCTACACCTGGAACGGCTGGGGGTTCGAGGTGCCGCCCGGCGTCTTCCTCCCCGGCGGGACCAGCAGGATGATCCACCAGCGCATCCTGGACGACGACATCGACGTGCGTGGACGGCGCTACGCCGCCATGGGCGTGGGCCTGGGCGTGGAGGCCGTCGCCGCCGGGGCCCGAGGCGCACGCCGGGTCCACGCCGCCGACGTCCACGCCCCCAGCGTGGCGGCCGCCGCCGACAACTTCGCGCGCCTGCTCGGCGGCGGCACCGCTACCGAACTCGTCCCCGTGACCGGCGACGTGTTCGAGGGCTTCCCGGACGGGACCGCGCTCGACGTGGTCACCTTCAACCCGCCCGCGGTCAGCCGGGCGGTCAGCACCGACCCCGACGTCGTGCGCAACGTGTGCGTGGGCGCGCCGATCACGGAGAAGTTCTTCACCCAGTTGGCCGAGCGCCCGCTCCTGGCCCCCGGCGCGGAGGTCTTCCTCATCGCCTCCAACACCGCCGACCTGCGCCGCATCGTCGGGCACGCGGAGGCCACCGGCTTCCGGGCCGGGGTGCACCACCGGCACGACTGGGGCGACGGGGTCCTGACCTACCTGTTCCGCTTCCAGGAGGTGGGCGGATGACCCTGGACGAACTCCTGCGCGACACCGCCGACCGGGTCGGCGACGCCGTGGCCACCAGCGTCTTCTGGCTCCACCACGGCACCCGCCTGGCCGGGGGCGACACCACCTACCTCAACCACTACGTCGCCGTGCGCGTCGGCGGGGCCTTCGGTGCCTGCGCCTTCGAGGACAGGCAGATCGCGCCGGACCTGTGCCGCGAGGCCTCGGGGGCCCCGCTGGCCGAACTGATCGCGCGGGGGCCCCTCCCCCTGCGGGTGGCCGCCCTGGACGCCTACCTCGCCCACACCGCGCCGCACCGCGAGGACCCCCGGGCCGAGCCGGTCACCCTGCCCGCCGGGACGCCCGAGCAGCGCGCTGAGGCCAGGGACGCCGCCGTCGCCGGTCTCGTCCCCATCACCGAGGGCGCGCGGATCGCGCTGATCGGCGTCGTCAACCCCCTCGTGGCCGCCATCCGCGAGCGCGGCGGCGAGTGCCTGCCCTGCGACCTGAACCTGCGCACCACCCGTTGGGGCGACCCCGTCTCGGAGTCCATGGAGGAGGTGGTCGACGCCGCCGACGCCGTCGTCGCCACCGGCATGACCCTGGGCAACGGCACCTTCGACCCGCTCCTGGCGCGGTGCCGCGGACGCGGCGTCCCCCTGTACGTCTACGCCCAGAGCGCGAGCGCGGTGGCGCGCGCCTTCCTCGGCCGCGGAGTCGACGGAGTCTCCGCCGAGCCCTTCCCCTTCTCCCAGTTCAGCGCCGACCCCACCCGGCTCTACCGCTACCGGGCGACCCCGGCCTGAAACGACGCCCTCCTCCCCGGGCGCGCGCGTGCACCGTCGCGTTCCGGCGCACGCGCGCGCCCGCCCCAGCCACCAGTAAGGAGAACGACCGTGGACGAGCACGCCTCGGAAGCGATCGGCCGCCCCGACCTCATCGACCTGGGCGGCGGACTGCTGTGCCTGCGGTTCGAGACCCTCAAGGCCCTCTCGGCCCTGGCCGCCGTCCGCCATCTCGTCGAGACCGGCGCCGTCCGCCCCGGAGACACCATGGTGGACAGCTCCAGCGGCGTCTACGCGCACGCGCTGGCGCTGGCCTGCCACCGGTACGGGCTCCGATGCCACATCATCGGTTCCACCACCGTCGACCGCACCCTGCGCGTGCAGTTGGAGGTGCTGGGCGTGCGCCTGGAGCAGATGGAGCCCAGCGACGACCTGCGCCTGGACCAGAGCCGCCGGGTGCGCCGGGTCCGGGAGGTCCTGGCCGCCCACCCGGACCACCACTGGATGCGCCAGTACCACGACCCCCTCCACTACCTGGGCTACCGTGAGGTTGCCGAGACGGTCCGCCGGGAGACGGCGGGCGCGGACCTCACGCTCGTGGGCGGTGTGGGAACGGGCGTGTCCACCGGCGCGCTGGGCACCTACCTGCGCGAGGCCGACCCGGGGACCCGCCTGGTGGGGGTGCAGCCGTTCGGCAGCGTCACCTTCGCCAGCGACGGCGTGCCCGACCGGGACATCATCATCGCCGGGATCGGCAGCGCCATCCCCTTCGGCAACGTCGACCACACCCTCTACGACACCGTGCACTGGACCGGTTTCACCGCGGCCCTGGCCGGGACGGTGGACCTGCTGCGGCGGCACGCCGTGTTCGCGGGGCTCTCCAGCGGCGCCGCCTACCTGGCCGCCCGGTGGGAACTCGGGCTCGCCCCCGGCCGGACGGTGGTGTTCGTCGCCGCCGACACCGGCCACCGGTACACCGAGTCGGTGTTCGCCCGCCACCGGGAGGCCGAGGCGGTGGAGGACCTCAAGCCGCTGGACGTCACCGGCACCTCCGAGCTGCGCCCGCCCTGGGCGCGCATGGAGTGGCGCCGGGCGGGGGCGCCGCGGCAGGCGGAGTTCGACCGCACGGCCTGAAGCCGGAGGCGCGGGCGCGGGGCGGCGGCCGCGCCCGCGCCGGTGGCGCGTCGGCCCCTCCGAACCCCTCCCGCCCGGCAACCCGGGGACACCCGGTGCCCCCGTCGCCTCGGACGACCGGCCTGGACCACCCTCACAGCAGGAGGAGCACGAAGATGGCGCAGGTGGCGATGGTGACCAGCCAGCTGTGGGAGTTCAGCCAGTCCCGGGCGGCGGGCATGGCGTTTCGCGCGCGCCTGCCCACTGTCAAGAGCGAGAGCAGGGGCAGCGCGGCTATGAGCACGGTCAGGGCGACGAATCCGAGCGCCGCCGCGAAGGCCTCTCCACTGTGGGCCAGGTGCGCTCCCACCGTGAGCATGATGACGATGTCGGAGGGCATCACCAGGATCACCAGGAGTCCCGTCGTGAACGCACGCGTGGTCCCGGCTTCCATGAGCCCCGTGAGCCACCCCGGCGGCTCGGACGTCGCACGGTGGAGGAAGGCCCTGATGGCGGCGGCGACGAGCAGCGCCACCAGGCCGAACTGGATCAGACTTCCCACCGAACCGGTGTCGGAGGGGTCACCCAGGGGCACCACCACGCCGAACAGGGAGAGGATGAGGTAGGCGAGGGCCACGCCCACGCCCGTGGCGATCGCCACGCCAGCCAGGAACGCCAGGGACACACGCACGGCCCGGCGGCTGGTGACCAGAACCAGCGCCGCGATGATCTGCGGTCCCGCCATCATGGTGATCGCCAACGGAAGAATCTTGAGGTCCATACCTTCTCACCGCCAAAGCTGCCCGGTGGGTTCGCGGCTCACGCGACACGCCCCTTCGCGTCCCCGAACGGTTCTTCCCCCACGGGCTCGGCACCGCGACGGTGCCGCCGACGCCACGGGCGAAACCGCGAGGCGGCGCAAAGAACGCCGCGGGATGTCCGCGCCGACGCTCTCGGTCGTCTACAGATGGTCCTGCCCACGGACCGCGCGGCTGACTCCCGCCGCCCGGTCGCAACCGCCCTCTTGCAGTGCGCCGCGCGCGCGGGCGGCTTTTCCGCGCCCGTTTCGGGGGTGCCGTGCGGCCCGGGGGTTCGGCGCGCTCGGCGCGGGGCGGGATAATCGATGCCGATGCGTACCGAATGGACACCGCAAGACCTGCCCGGACGAGCGTTCTACCAACTGATGACGGCCGTGATCCTGCCGCGCCCGATCGCGTGGGTCTCGACCACGTCTGCGGCGGGCGTGGACAACCTGGCGCCGCACTCCTTCTTCACCGTCGCCTGCACCCAACCGCCGATCGTGCAGTTCACCTCGGTGCGGCGCAAGGACTCGCTGCGCAACGTGGAGGAGACCGGCGAGTTCGTGGTCAACCTGGCACCGGAGCCGATGCGGGAACAGGTCAACGCCAGCGGCACCTCCTACCCGCCGGAGGTGAGCGAGTTCGAGGCCCTGGGGATCGGGCGCGAGCCCAGCGCGTCGGTGCGCCCGCCCCGGGTGGCCGACTCACCGGTGGCGCTGGAGTGCGTGCTGCACTCGACGGTGGGCCTGGGCGACTCGACGGTGGTGTTCGGCCGGGTGGTGCGGGCGGCCGTGGAGGAGTCGGTGCTGGTGGACGGGCACCCCGAGGCGGCCCTGCTGCGCCCGCTGGCGCGGCTGGGCCGCAACGAGTGGTCCACGCTGGGCGAGGTGCGGGCCCTCGACCGGATCCCGTACCGGCCCTGACCCGGCGGCGGTCACCGGCGGTCCCGGCCCCCGGCTGCGGCCGTCCTCGCCCGCCCGCGCTCAGACCCGCAGGTCGGCCTCGGGGAGGGGGAAGGCCGACAGACGGTACAGGACGCCGGAGGGGTCGCCGCTCCAGTCCATGGCGCGTATCTGGGCGGCACTGCGGCGGCCGGTCACGGCGCGCACCAGTTCGAAGGCAGTGGCCGACCACTCCAGGTCGGCCCGCTCACCGAAGGCCCACTCCTGGCCGGTGTCGGCGGCAGCCACGCGCACCCCGGGCAGTCCGGGGGACCACGCGCGGGCCGTCGCGCCCAGGACGAAGGCGGCCAGTTCGTCGGCGTGCCCGGTCTGGGCGGGCAGCCCCAGCGCGCCCCGGACGTCGTTCTCGTGGTGCCACACGTCGATCGCGGGCAGGGAGTAGCGGGCCCGGGTCCGGGTGGCGAAGACCTCCAGCAGGGCCGGGGTGTCCGCGCGCCAGGCCGCGCAGAGCGCGGCGATGTCCAGGTGCTCGCGCTCGGCCACCTGGCGGGCGGTGACGGCGTCGTCGGCCGGGGGTGTGACCCGCTCCGCCGGCACGTCGGCGCAGAGGCCGGCCAGGTGGGCGTAGGTCTGCCGGACGGTCCACGCGGGCAGGGCGGGGACGGGCGCGGCGAGCTGCTCGGCGCCCAGGTCGTCGGCGAGCGCGAGCATGCGCTCCTGGCAGGAGGTGTAGATCTTCGCGGTGTCCATGGCGCCACGGTACCGAACAGCGTTCGGTACCGTGGCGCCGGGACCGCGCGGGCCGGTGCGGCCCTCATGTGGGGGGTACGGTCCCTCCGGAATGGTCAGGTCACGGCTCCTGGCAGGACACCCTCGGTTCGATGTTCACGTTCCCCGAGGTGGCGGTGAACCCGAAGCTGGCGCTCTCCCCGGCCGCGAGCGAGCCGTTGTGCGCGGCGTTCGTGGCCTCGAAGTGGGCGCCGTGGTTGACGAGCGAGGCGTTCCAGGCGCTGCTGACCGCCTGGCCGTTGGCGAACACCCAGTCGACCATCCAGCCGTCGGTCCCGTTCTCCCCCGCGGTGACCTCGACCTCGGCCTGGAAGCCGCCCTGCCACTCGTTGAGGACCGTGTACTCGGCCGTGCAGTACTCGCCCGTCGGCGGGTCCGTGGGCTCGGGCTCTGGTTCGGGCTCCGGCTCCGGCTCCGGCTCCGGCTCGGGGTCGGGGTCCGGGTTGCCGCCCGTTCCCCCTTCGAAGACCACGTCGGAGCAGTTGTAGAACGCCTCGGGGCTGTCGGAGCGCTCCCACACCACGTAGATGACGTGCTGGCCCTCCTTGTCGGGCAGGTCCACGTCCCAGTAGTACTCGGCACCGGCGACGCCGCCGCTGCGCAGCGGCGGGTCGGTGACCTCGTCGATGAGCTCCAGGGAGTCCCAGGTCAGCGCGTCGGTCGCGGGGTCGAACCCGTCCTCGGTGACGTAGGTGTAGAAGGTGCCCGGGTGCGCGGCCCAGGCGTTGTGGTGGAACTCCACCGTCGTGTCGGCGGGCAGCTCGGTGGTCGGCCAGTCGGCGCGGACCGCGTTGAAGGCCGAGAAGCTGTCGGTGGGTCCGCACAGCTCGCCGTCGGCCACGAACTCCTGGTGGCGCCCGTCGGAGTTGCCGATGAGGTTGCCGAACCAGTTCCAGAACGGGTAGTCGCCGCCCTCGGCCAGCGCGTCGGCGCAGGCGTCGTTGGTCGGCTGGAGCGCGCCGCCGCTGCTGCCGCCGGTCGCGTCCTGGAAGCAGGCGTAGGTGCGGCTGGCCGGGTAGGTGAACGCGCCGTGGGCCTGGGCAGTGTCGGGCAGCGCGACGACGGTGGTGCCGACGGCGAGGCCGCCGAGCGCCACGGCCATGGCGAGGGTACTGCGTGACCGCATGGGCCACTCCAATCTCTGTGGGGGGTGCCCGGCCGCACCGGGGCGGTGCGGCCGGGGCGGGGGGTCTGTTCCCTCAGCGGGATCAGCGGGTGCTTCGGATCACGTGGTCACCGGGTTGTAGGGGTACTGGGTCGCAGGGGCACCGGGTTGTGGGGGTTGGGGGTCGTGGGACTTGCGAGTCACTTGGGACGGGGTCGGTCGCCGGTCAGGAGCCGCTGCACGTGAGTTCGGGCTCTGAGACACCTCCGCTGGAGACGCCGACGAACCCGAACGAGGTGGACTGACCCGCCGCGAGCGCGCCGTTGTACCCCACGTCCGTCGCGGTCACACTCCCACCGCTACCGGACACCGAGGCGTTCCAGGCGTGCGAGACACTCTCACCACTGCCGAAGGTCCACTCCACCGTCCACCCCGACAGAGCCGCACCCGCCGTCACCGTCACCTGAGCCTGGAAACCCCCCTGCCACTGGTTCGTCACCGAGTACACCGCCTCACACTCACCCGACGGCGGGTCCGTGGGCTCCTCGGTCGGCGGGTCGGTCGGGTCGGGGCCGCCGCCGTAGACCGGGGCCTCCTCCGCGGTGGCGGCGATGCCGTCGGGTCCGTTGAAGATGCGCTCGCCCCAGGGAGTCAGGCTGTCGGCGTCGAAGCCCTCCACCATGTCCAGGTACTCCACGGGGCTGCCGTTGCCGCTCCAGGACCAGCCGATGTAGCCCAGGCCCAGGCGCTCGGCGTGGGACATGATGGCGTCCTCGTCGGGGTCGCCGTCGGAGTGGTCGTGGCCGAACTCGCCGACGATCAGCGGCAGGCCCGCGTCGACGAAGTGCTCCAGGTAGGAGACGACCGTCGACTCCTGCTGGTAGACGCCGTACATGTGCACGGAGAAGACCGTGTTGGCGTGCGGGTCGGAGTCGAACACCGACTGGGCGTCCTCGCGCATGACGCCCGCCCAGTCCTGGCCCCAGTTGGGCGCGTCCACGACCAGGGTGTGGTCGAAACCCGCGTCGCGCAGGCGGTTGACGGCGTCGCCGGTGTCGGCGGCCCAGTTCTGGTTGATCGCGGCGTCGTTGCCGTAGGGCTCGTTGCCGATGTTGACGAGGATGTGGTCCTCCTCGCCCTCGACGGCCTCCTGGACGCGCAGCCAGTAGTCGACGGCCTGGTCGAGCGTGGCGGCCCCGGCCTGTTCGCCGTAACCGGTGGTGTCGTGCACCTCCAGGACGCAGATCAGCCGGTTGGTCTTGCACTCGTCGACGACGTCGGCCACGTCGGCGGCGGTGTTCTCCGTCCAGCGCTGGCCGCTGCTGAGGACGACGCGGACGGTGTTGGCGCCCAGGGTCTTGATGTCGGAGAACGACTGGGTCTCCTGGGCGTACCAGGTGTGGGCGTGGCTGACGCCGCGGATGACGAAGTCGTTTCCGGCGGCGTCGACGAGGCGGCCGTCGCTGACGCGGAAGCCGGTGTCCGCGTGCGCGGGCAGCGAGTGCACGAGCAGTGCGGCCACCAGGGTGATGACCGACCCGAGGGCGATCAGCAGGCGTTTGAGCATGGGGGGCTCCAGGTGGAGGGGCGGACGACGTTGTCGTGTTGCGGGGACTCCCGCCCTCGCGGGCGGGGACCGGGTGGGCGCCGGGGGTCGGCGGCTGCGGTCCCCCGGCGCCCGGTCCTGACACAGGCGCGGCCTGTTCCGGGGCGGTCGCGTCAGCGTCGTTCGGTTCCGGTACTCCCCCGCGGACGGGGTCGGTCGCCGGTCAGGAGCCGCTGCACGTGAGTTCGGGCTCTGAGACACCTCCGCTGGAGACGCCGACGAACCCGAACGAGGTGGACTGACCCGCCGCGAGCGCGCCGTTGTACCCCACGTCCGTCGCGGTCACACTCCCACCGCTACCGGACACCGAGGCGTTCCAGGCGTGCGAGACACTCTCACCACTGCCGAAGGTCCACTCCACCGTCCACCCCGACAGAGCCGCACCCGCCGTCACCGTCACCTGAGCCTGGAAACCCCCCTGCCACTGGTTCGTCACCGAGTACACCGCCTCACACTCACCCGACGGCGGGTCGGTCGGATCCGGATCCGGGCCGGGACCCGGGTCGGAATCGCCCCCGAGAGCCTCGTGGATCGACCAGTAGGCGGGCTTGGGCTCGTAGTTCTCGTCGATGGGCAGCGCCGCGCCCTGGCCCGGGAAGGTACCGGGGACCCAGGAGTGGGCGTCGGTGACGCCCCAGACGATCACACCGGAGCACTCGTCGACCGCGTAGCAGGCGTTGACCACCTGCTCGTAGTCCCTGCCCTGCTGCTCCAGCTTCTGCTGCGTGACCGGCAGCTGTACGCGGATGTCCAGTTCGGTGATCATCACCTCCAGGCCCAGGTCCGCGAAACGCTGGATGTTCTGCTGGATGCTGGAGGGGATCTGTCCCGCGATGAGGTGGCCCTGGAAGCCGATGCCGTCGATCGGCACACCCTGCGCCAGCAGGTCCCGGACCAGGTCGTAGTAGGCGTCGCTCTTGGCGTTGATCCCGTCGATGTTGTAGTCGTTGATGAACAGGCGTGCGTCGGGGTCGGCCCGGTCGGCCATCCGGAAGGCCTCCGCGATGAAGTCCTGCCCCAACGTCCGGTAGAAGACCGAGTCGCGGAACTGGGCGTTGTCCCCGATGGGCTCGTTGACCACGTCCCAAGTGGCGATGTCGTCGCGGTAGCGTCCCACCGTGGTGCTGATGTGGGTGTCCATGACGTCCAGCAACTGGCCCCGGCTGAAGCTGCCGTCCCTCACCCAGGAGGGGAGCTGGCTGTGCCACACCAGTGTGTGGCCGTGGACCAGTTGGTCGTTCTGCTGGGCGAAGTCCACGATGCGGTCGGCGTTGGTCCAGTTGAACTGCCCGGGCTGGGGCTGGACGGTCTCCCACTTGAGGTCGTTCTCGTGGGTGACGGAGTTGAACTCGGTCGCGGCGGTCTGCGCGTAGGCGGCCTGGTTCAGGTGCTGCGGCGCGACCGCGGTACCCATGCGCAGACCGCGCTGGTCGGCGAGCTCGCGCAGGGTGGCCTGCTGTGCCTGGACCGCTTCACCCGCCGTGAGCGGAGTGTCCTCGGCGTGGGCGGTGGCGGTCAGACCGACCGTGACCAGGCTGAGGGCGAGGGCGACCGCGGCCGCGGCCCCTCCTCGGAGCTGTCTTCGCCCCTTGGTGAGCGACATGGTGTTCCTTTCTCCTGTGGGGGTCGGGGGCGGGCGCCGTCGGCGCCCGCCCCCGTGCGCGGCTACGGCCGGTCAGGCGCCGTCACCGAACAACTCGCCGTGGGTGGCGAGGGCTGTGGCCACGTCCACCTGCGCCCAGAAGCGGTGGTAGGTGAACTCGGGCACCGGTCCCCCGTCGAGGTACTCCTCGACCTGGGGCCAGTTCGGGTCGTCCTCGTAGAAGGACCGGATGGACAGGAACGTGGAGTCGGAGTCGACCGGATCCCCGTTGGGCATCTGGCCGGTCCATCCCTCGGGGATGTAGAGGCCGCCGTCGGGGGCGCCGAACTCGTCGTCGAAACGGGCGTAGTCGGCCCGCGTCTCGGGAACGGCGACGCCCAGGTCGTCCTGGTTGGCCAGGAGGGCGTCGAGCAGGCCCTCGGCCGTCGTCCGGGAGTCGGCGTCACCGGTGGCGGCGGCGTAGTGCATGAGGGTCTTGGCCAGGCCCGCGGCGATGCCGACGTCCTGCCCGTGCGAGACGACCTCCACGCTCAGGTCGGGGTTGCCCGTGGACTCGCCCGTCCAGGTGTCGGGTCGGCCGCTCCACTCCATGTCGGCGGGGATGGCGAACTCGCCGTTCTCACCGACGGTGGTGTTGGCGATCGCCCAGGGCACCCAGTCGTCCAGGATGTCCCCTGCGCGCTCGTCGCCGGTGATGCGGTAGTACTCGGCCACCCGCTCCATGTCCCAGACCTGGAAGCCGAACCACCGGTTGGACGGCGGGTCGTGCCAGACGGGCTTCTCGTCGTAGAACATGCCGTAGAAGGTGGGCGTGCCCGAGGGCGGCTGGGCGTAGGTGCCCTCCCAGCTGTTGGTCGCGCCGCCCGCGATGGCGCCGTCGGAGGACTGGAGCCACTCCAGGAACTCCAGTTGCCGGTCGAGGCTGGTGCCCCAGTCCTCGGTGCCGGTGGCCGACTCCGGCTGGAGCTCGGACACCTCCGAGAGCGCGTAGGCCGCCATCACGTTCTGGTAGCCCTGGTGGGCGGAGGATCCGCCGATGCGCCAGGCCCAGGGGTACTGGGCGCTCTCCAGCGCGCCGCCCCAGGAGTAGTACCAGGCCATGAGGTAGTGCGCGGAGTCCTTGCCCGATCCGGGCGGGCAGGACTGGGGGTCGACGCAGTCGCCGATCTCCTTGAAGTACTTGTCGAACATGGCGTAGCGCAGGTAGTCGCCCATCATCGCCGCGTTGGAGACGTTCTCGGCGATCGCGCCCTCGTTGCCCTGCGCCGAGGCCCACTGGTGCGCCAGGTAGGCCACCTGCACGGCGCGCGCGTCGGCGTCGGGGGCGTTGGTGTAGCGCCACTGCTCGGAGTAGTTGTCGTCGTCGGTGAACAGGTCGAGGAACCCGTTCTCGCCGCCGTGCTGGAAGGTCTCGCAGGACGGGTGCGGCACGGTCTCCCAGACCGACTCGTTGGAGCCGCGCTGGAAGGTGTTGACGTAGGCGGGGGCCTCGTCGGTCCCGTCGCCGCAGAACCCGTAGCCGTAGGTGTTGTCCACGTCCAGCAGCCAGTGCATGCCGTAGACCTCGTCGGTGCCGTAGGTGCTGCTCAGCTCCTGGGCGAGCGGGTCCTGCCCCGCCTCGGCCGAGTCGTCCAGCGGCATCGGGTAGTCGCTCGGGTCGAGCGACTCGGGGATGTAGGTGGCCGGGGACGACGGGTCGTAGGAGCCGTTCGTGGGCTGGTCGGCCGTGCCCGGGATGATGAAGGCCTCCATGGACTCCCACGCGGAGTTGAAGGGCTCCCAGTCACCGGTGATCCTGCCGTAGGCCGCCTCCAGCCACAGGTAGTAGCTGTAGGCCTCGGAGGTGGTGGCGTGGCCGTGGTCGGGCGCCTCCACGATCAGGGTCTCCACCGAGTGGTACGGCACGAGGAGGCCGTCGAACTCGCGGAAGTAGCCGCTGTCGGGGTCCTTGATCTTGTCGTACTGGGTGAGGAACTCCTCCTCGTAGGCGTTGGAGGCGCCGGAGAGTTCGCGCGCGGTGACGACCACGGGGTCGTAACCCTCGGCGGAGACGGTGAACTCGGCCCGGGCGGGGGCGCCCGAGCCGTCGCCGGAGGAGGCGACCGTCACCTCCTGCGGGGTGTCCCAGTCGGCGTCACCGAAGGTCAGCGAGGCGCCCGAGGCCACCGACAGGGTCGAACTGCCGGAGGTGTGCTCCACGCTGACGGCCACGTCCTCGGCGGGCGCCTCGGACAGGGCCACGTCGAAGGCGGCCTCGCCGCCGGGCTCCAAGGTGACCGAGCCGGGGGCCACGACCAGGGTCGGGTCCTCGGGCTCGGGTTCCTCGTCCTCGCCCGCGCAGTCCAGGCCGTTGAGGGTGAAGTCGGCGGGCACCTCGTTGGCGCCGCTGTAGGTGGCTTGGAAGCCGAACGTCGCGGTCTGGCCGGAGGCGAGGTCGGGCGCCCAGGACGGGCCGCTGGCGGTCACGGAGCTGCCGCTCTGGGAGACCTGCGCGCTCCAACTGTTGCTGATGCGCTGGTTGCCGGAGAACTCCCAGCCCAGCGTCCAGTCGGAGACGGACTCGGCCTCGTTGGTGACCGAGACCTCGGCTGTGAAACCCGAGCCCCAGTCGTTGAGCTGGTAGTCGACGGAGCAGATCGGTGCGGCCTGCGCGGGCGCGGCCGGAAGGAGGGCCGCTAAGAGCACCGCGCCGAGAAGCGCGGGCGCGGGTCTGCGCCAGCGCGCCGGGCGGCGCGGGCCGGGACGGGGGGTGGTCACTTGTCCTCCTCGGACAGGTTCGCCGTTCCCCTCCGCGGCCCCGCGCGCCTGAGGACGGCGCCGGGGCGGAACTCTCCGATGGGGGAGGCGGCGGGGTCGGAGTGCGGGTGTGGGGGGAGGGAGCCGGGTACGACGCCGTGAACTGCGGCTCGTTGCCCGGATCGGGCCGGTGTACGTCCGGTTTTCTTCCGGAATTCGGACGCCTGTTTTGCGCGCGCCTTGCGGGAGCGCTCCCAGGCATCGTGGGGCGAAGTTAACACCCACGACACACGGAGACAACGGGTGCAAACGTGGTGACTGCTCGTTAAGTTCCCGGGGCCCCGGGGCGGGCCGGACCGCCCCGGGGAGCCTCGGGACGCAGCGCGGAGCGGAGGTGCCCGCCCGTGGAGGACGGGCACCCCTCGTACTCACCGCGCCGGCGGACGGCCGCCGGTCCTACTGGACGGGCGGGTGGGCGTTGGCCAGCAACTCCTGGAACTGCGCGGAGAACCAGTGACCCGAGACCGGCGCGTCGGGCAGCGCACCGCTCATGCTGTAACCGTTGCGCGGGTTGCCCTCATAGGTCGGGTCGCACATCCGGTCGAAACCCTTGCCCTCGTCGTTGTCGATCAACTCACTGGCCCCGTCGGACTCACCCGGAGGCTTCATCCACACATAGGCGTCGATCCCCGCCTCCGGAGCGGCCTGCGGGCGCTCGCCCAACCCCGCACCGGACTGGTTGCACCAGTTACCCGACTGGATACGGCGGTCGTAGCGGCCCCCGTCCACGTAGGCGTTCACGTCCGTGCTCGGCCCCGGCCCGTCCGGACGGTCGGGCCCGCCCCACCCGTTGCGGGAGGTATCGATGAGCATCCCGATCCCCGAGTCGAAGCCCTGGCCCACCAGCTCCTCACGCAGCCCCTGGGCATAGGACAGCTCGTCGGTGAACTGGTTCCAGTCCACCCAGTCCGACTGGCGCACCGGCGTGCCCGCGACGGTCTCGCCGATAGCGAAGTTCTCCTCCACCAGCGCCGAGTAGTTCGCGGTGTTGGCGATGAACCCGTGCACGTCGTCGGGGCTGGCCCCGGCGGCGTTGGCCGCCTCGTAGAACAGCGCCGCCGAGGCGGTGAAGTTGTCCTGCCAGCCGATCCACCCGTGGTGGCCGGCGTCGACGTAGTTGTAGACGTTGTCGACCGCGCCCAACTGCGCCAGCGCGTAGCCCACCCCCTCGACGTAGTTGCCGTTGGCCAGCATCTCGTCGCAGTTCTCGGTCGCGGTCTCGCGCGGGGAGACGTTGGTGACCAGGTTGGGCAGCGAGTCGATCTCGACCGTGGTCACGATCCGCAGCTCGGTGTCCTCGTAGTCGGCCAGGATCTGGGTGATGGGGTCGATGTAGTCGTTCTTGTACCGGTCGATCTCGTCCGGGCCCAGCTCGCCGTTGGAGGCCAGCGCGGAGCAGTCGCGGCCGGGCAGGTTGTAGATGACCACCTGGAAGACCAGGGGTTCACCGTCGGCCTGGGCCAGGGCCTCGTCCAGGTGGTCGCGCAGGCCCATGTTGCCGGTGGTGGGGCTGTCGTTGCCCTCGATGGCGCTGATGCGGTCCAGCCACACCCCGGTGGGTTCGTCGGCCACGGCGTCCCCGCCGGGCTCGGCGGCGGCGTTGGCCGACCAGATCGGGTTGACGTAGACGTCGGCGCCCACGTACGGGTTGTCCACCCGCTCACCCGTACCGGGGTCCGGGTCCGGATCGGGGTCGGGGTCGGGGTCCGGATCGGGTCCGGGGTCGACCAGGCCCTCACAGGCCACACCGTTCAGGGAGAACTCGGCGGGGACGGCGTTGCTTCCGGAGTAGGTGCCCTGGAAGCCGAAGGTGGCCGTACCGTTGGTGGAGAGGGAGGCGTTGTGCCCGGCGTTGGTGGCCGAGACGCTCTGTCCGCTCTGGGTGAGGGTGCCGTTCCAGGAGTTGGTGACCCGCTGGTTTCCGGGGAAGTCCCATTCCAGGGTCCAGCCGTCGACCGCGTCGCCGAGGTTGGTGATCTCCACGCTCGCGGTGAAGCCGGAGCCCCAGTCGTTGAGTTGGTAGTCGACCTCGCAACCGGCCGCGGCACTGGCGGGGGCGGAGGAGCCGACGGCCAGTGCGGCGCCGACGATCAGGGCCGATGTCGCGGCGAGGCCGCGCCGTGCGCCCGGACGTCTGTCCGGAGCGCGCAGGATTCTGCTCATCTCTTCTTTCCTCATGGTGGGGGGTTGCCAGAGGGAGCCTTGGGAAGTGCCGGGCCGGGAAGTTCGGGCCCGGCAGACGGGGGCGCGGACAATTCCCTGCGTTTATGGAGGTGAGCGCTGCATTCGCATGCCTTAGATCCGGGGTAAAGCTGAGCGAAAAGGACCGGAAGGGTTGGGAGCGCTCCCAGTCGGGGTGAGCGGGGGTTTAGGGGGATGGGTGTGAACAGTGTGTGCGAGGGCGTTGCCGGTTTCCGTGACGGAGTGTTACGGGTCCGGAACGCTTTCCTGAACGGTAGCCCGACAATGGTGATATGTAAACACCATATGACCGGAGTATTTCTGGTACGCGGTTCAAATGAGGGAAATGCCCAGGTGGTGACCTGATTCACAACCGGTCAGTAATAACCGGCGGTCGCCGGGCGGACACGGCGGGCAGCCCCGCTGTGGCGACCGCCGTGCCGCGCCGCAGTGGTGTGCCGCAGTGGTGCGGCGCGGCGGTGGCGCCGGTGTCCCGTCCGGCGGGCGAGCGGGGGTGCCGAGGGCGGCGGCCCCGCTCCGAGGAGTGCGCCGAGGATTTCCCGCGCGCTCTGTTTCGGTTCGGCTCCGAGGGGTAACATGCGTTGTGGGAGCGCTCCCGTCGATCGGCTGACCAAGCCGAGAACGATGGAGAACGCAATGGAAAGCACGACCCCCCAAGCCGTCGAGACCACCGAGACCACCGACAGCACCGGGACCGCCCGCCGGACCTGGGCCGCGCGCGCGCTCGTCCTGGCCTCCGTGCCCCTGGTCGCCCTGACCACGATGGCCGCCCCCGCCTCCGCGCACGGCTCGATCGTGGACCCCGCCAGCCGCAACTACGGCTGCTGGGAGCGCTGGGGCAGCGACCACCTCAACCCGGACATGGCGCAGGAAGACCCCATGTGCTGGCAGGCGTGGCAGGACAACCCCAACGCCATGTGGAACTGGAACGGCCTGTACCGCGACAACGTGGGCGGCGACCACCAGGGCCAGGTCCCCGACGGGACCCTGTGCAGCGGCGGCAACACCGAGGGCGGCCGCTACGACTCGATGGACGCGGTCGGCGCGTGGAAGACCACCGACGTCGGCGACGACTTCACCCTCCACCTGTACGACCAGGCCCAGCACGGCGCGGACTACTTCCGCGTCTACGTCACCGAGCAGGGCTTCGACCCGACCAGCCAGGCCCTGGGCTGGGGCGACCTCGAACTGGTCGAGGAGACCGGTCCCTACGCGCCCGCGCTGGACAGCTACATCGACGTCAGCACCTCGGGCAGGTCCGGCCACCACATCGTGTTCACGATCTGGCAGGCTTCCCACATGGACCAGGTCTACTACCTGTGCAGTGACGTGAACTTCACCTGATCCCCACGACCAACCGACCGGCCGTCCGGACCCCTCCTCCGGACCGGGTCCGCCGGGACCTCCACCCCCGGCGGACCCTCGGCCGACGGCCGCGCGGCGGACACCGCTCACCGCCGCGCGGCGCCCAGGCGTCCCGCCCGCGCTCAGGCCTCCATGTAGCGCAGCACCGCCAGCACCCGGCGGCTGTACCCCTTGGTGTCGCCCAGCTCCAGCTTGTCGAAGATGGCGTTGGCGTGCTTCTCCACCGCGCTCTGCGACACGAACAGCCGCGCCGCGATCGCCGAGTTGATGTGCCCCTGCGCCATCAGGGCCATGACGTCGCGCTCGCGCTCGGTCAGACGCCCCAGCGGGTCCCTGCGGCTGCTGCCCGCGAGCAGTTGGCGCACCACCTCCGGGTCGAAGGCCGCGCCTCCCCTCCCCACCCTCACCAGGGCTTCGAGGAACTCGTCCACCTCCACCACCCGGTCCTTGAGCAGGTAGCCCACGCCGGTGGTGTTCTCGCCGAACAACCGGGTGGCGTACCGCTTCTCCACGTACTGGGACAGCACCAGCACACCCACGTCGGGCCGTTCCCGGCGTATCCGCAGCGCGGCGCGCAACCCCTCGTCGGTGTGCGTGGGCGGCATGCGCACGTCCACCACCGCAACGTCGGGCGCCTCCTCGCGGACGGCAGCCAACAGGGCGTCGGCGTCCCCGACCGAGGCGAGCACCCGGTGCCCCTCGTCCTCCAGGAGCCGCACCAGCCCCTCGCGCAGCAGTGCCGAGTCCTCAGCCAGCATCACCCGCACGGCAGCTCCGCCCTGACCGTCGTCGGCCCGCCCGCCGGGCTGTCCACCGACAGCCGGCCGTCGAGCGCCTCGACCCGGCTGGCCAGACCGGCCAGCCCCGTCCCAGCGGAGTCGGCCCCGCCCACCCCGTCGTCCCGTACCCGCACCACGACGGACCTCGCTCCCTCCTCGCCCTCCGCGCCGACCAGCACGCTGACCCGTCCGGCGCGCGCGTGCTTGACCGCGTTGGTCACCGACTCGGCGACCACGAAGTAGGCCGCCGTCTCCACGGTCGGCGGGCACGCGCCCTCCAGGCCGTACTCCAGGTCGATCGGCAGACCCGACCGTCCGGCCAGGTCGTGCAGCGCGGCCCGCAGCCCCGACCCGGCCAGCGCGGCCGGGTAGACCCGCCAGGCGACCTCCTTCAGGTCCCGCAGGGCGTCGCGGGACTCCTCGTAGGCCTGCTCGACCAGTGCGCGCCCCCGCTCCGAACCCGGGTCGCGGCGGGCCCGGCCCAGCGCCATCCCCAGCAGCACCAGGCGCTGCTGGACGCCGTCGTGCAGGTCGCGTTCGATCCGGCGGCGCTCCTCGTCCACTGCGGCGACCACCCCGGCGCGGGTCGCGACCAGGACCCCGATCCGCTCCTCCATGAGGTCCTGGCGGCTGGGGCCGAGGAACCGCCGGGCCAGCCAGCGTTCCGTTCCCACCAGACCCACGGTTCCCTGAGCGCTCAGGTACATCAGGGCCAGGCCGATCGGCACGATCGCGGGGTCGTTGCCGTCGAGCGCCTCAAGCGGTGACAGCGCCAGGTAGAGCCCGGCGGCGAAGAAGGTCAGGACCAGCCCGCCGAAGAGCCCCACCGGGCAGCGCACCGCGAGGTAGGCCAGGGGGCGGGCCGTCCCGGGGCGCACGGTGATGTGGACGCCGAACAGGGCGGACAGGCGGCCGCGCTCCAGGGAGACCAGCGGCCGTGCGGCCCCGTCCAGCGCCCGGCGCAGGGACGCGCGCGAGGCGGGGCGGAGCAGGAGCGGCAGCGCTGGAGCGGCTGCCGCGAGGACCGCCGCGAGGAAGAGGGCCTCGGCCAGCGCGGTCACCGCTCCGGCGGCGGCGCCCGTCACGGCCCGGCCCCATGCGCGCGCCACCGCTGCCGGATGCGCGTCCCCGTGCGTCGTCACGCCCGTCCTCTCCGTTCGTCCGATCGCCGCCGCTTCGGGCGCCCGGCTCCGGCTCCGGCCGTGTCCGGTGGTCGCTGGTGAGTGCCCGGCGACCGCCTTCGGCCGCCCGCGCGCGGGCCCGTGCCCTCGGAACCCGTGTTCTCGGAGAACGGGGGGAGGCCCCGGTCGGCGTCAGCGTCGACACTAGCCACCCCCCGGGCGCGCGGGTACTGCGGAACACCGCATTCCGGGGTGGGGGGCCGCGTCCCGAACAGGGCGGGATTCCCCATGGGCGCCGGGGCCGCGGCCGCCTAGCGTTGTGGTCGTGCCGGCCGGCCGAGACCCCCGTTCCCCGAGACGAAGGCCGAACCATGACCGCGCCCCCGACCCTCCCGCGCTACGCCTGGCTCCTCGCCGGTACCGCCCTGTCCCTCTTCGCGATGCAGGCCGCCTGGGACATCGCGCTGCTCGCGTGGGTCTATCCGGTCCTGCTGCTGCGCTTCGCACGCGCCAGCCGACCGCTGCCCGCCCTGTCGGGCGTCCTCGCCGCCAGCACGGCGGCCGTGCTGGTCTGGCTGTGGCTGGCCGACCTGCTCTCCCCGCCGCTGGTGCTGCTCGCGCTGGCCCTGGCACTGGCCGACGCGGCCCCCTACGCCGTCGACCGCCTCCTGCACCGCCGACTGGGGGAGCGCGGCCCGTGGCCGTTCAGCCTGGTCTTTCCGCTCACCACCGTGGCCGTGGAGTTCACGGTGGCCTCGGTGACCCCATTCGGCACCATCCACGGGGTCCTCGGCGCCACCCAGGCCGACAACCTCTCGCTGATCCAGGTGTCGTCGGTGACCGGCGTGTACGGAGTGAGCTTCCTGGTGGCCTGGGCGTGCTCGGCGGCGGCGCTGCTGTGGGCGCGCGGCCTGACCGACCGCGCGGCCCGCGCGGTGGCGGCGGTCTGCGCCGGAACGGTCGCGCTGGTCGCGGTCGCGGGCGGCGCGCGCCTGGTATTCGCCGCGCCCTCGGGCGACACCGTGCGCGTCGCCGGGGTCACCGCCTCGCAGGACGCCTGGGAGGAGCTGGTGCCAACCTTCCGGGAGTACGACTCGCTGGAGGCGCTGCGGGCCGCCGATCCGGCCGTCCTGCGTGAGCGCTTCGGCTTCGTCAACGACGAACTCCTGGCCAGCACCGCGAGGGAGGCGGCCGCGGGCGCCGAGGTCGTGGTGTGGCCCGAGTCGGCGGCCTTCACCCTGGAGGAGGACCGGGACCTGCTGGTGGCCGACATCCGGGAGGTGGCCCGGGACCACGGGGTGTACGTCAACGCCGGTATGTCGGTCTACACCGGGCGGACCCCCCACATCCGCAACCAGATGCTCATGGTCGCCCCGGACGGCGGGGTCGCGTGGACCTACGACAAGAGCAGGCCGGTACCCGTCCTGGAGCCGTACGAGCCGGGGCCCGGCACGGTGCCCGTCGCGGACACACCGGCGGGGAGGCTGGCCGTGGCCATCTGCTACGACGCCGACTTCCCGGGGCTGGTCCGCCAGGCGGGCGCGCGGGGCGCGGACGTCCTGCTGGTCGGCGCCAACACCTGGGAGGGGATCAAGGAGACGCACGCGCGCAACGCGGTGTTCCGTGCGGTGGAGAACGGCTCGGCCCTGTTCCGGCAGGCGAGCCGCGGCCGGGCCAACGCCACCGACCACCAGGGGCGGGTGCTGGCGACGACCGACTACTTCACTACCGGGCAGCAGACCATGGTCGCCATGGTGCCCCGGGAGGGGGTGACGACGGCCTACTCCCGGATCGGGGACGCCTTCGCCTGGACGTGCGTCGCCGCCCTGGCCGCGCTCACCCTGCTCTCGGCGGCCCGGCCGCGCCGGCTGTTCACCGGCTGACGGAACGCGGCGCGGCGGCTTCGCGACGCACGAAGGCCCGCCCGGGGCACGGGTGCTCCGGGCGGGCCCCGCCCTCCCGGCCGGGGCCGGGGGGCGACAGGTCAGTTGTTGCCGAAGAAGTGGTCGGCGGCGGCGCCGCCCGGGTCCTCCGCGATACCGCTCACGGTGTCCGCCTGGTCCTGGAAGCCGCCGACCGCCTCGGCGGCGCTGTCCTGGAAGCCGCCCACGGCCTCCTCGCCGTAGGCCTGGGCGCCCTCGGTGAAACCGCCCACGGCCTCCTCGCCGTAGGCCTGCGCGGCCTCTCCGGCGCCGCCCACGGTCTCGCCGACCCCGCCCACGGCGTCGGACACTCCCTGGGCTGCTTCCTCGGCCGCTCCGCCGAAGAGGTTGCTCAACCAGTCCATCACGTCGCGCACATCCTTATCTCAAGTCCGTGGGGGCCGATCCGTCTATGTCTACCCGGTCCGGGTAAACTCTCAGTAAGGAACGGACGCGCAGGGTGATCTTAAAGGGTCACAATGCGACTCGTGCGCCGTTCCCTTCCCCTGGAACCGCTGGTCAGCGCGTGAGGTCTCGGTCCCAGGCGACGGGGGCGATTCCACGAGAACGCCGGTGGTGTCCACGATCACACCACCGGTGCCCTTCTGTCACCCCGGTGATCGCGCGCAAATCCGCTTTCCGGACTGCCGGAACACCCGGCCAGAGCGGCGACCGCGCCGCACGGGCGTATCGCGGTCCGAACCCGGCCGCATCCGGCGGAGAATGGGCCGCATGGCCGACACGAGTGCGCGGATGCTGCGCCTGCTCTCCCTGCTCCAGACCGGCAGGGCCTGGCCCGGCGCGGACCTGGCCGCGGCCCTGGAGACCAGCCCGCGGTCGCTGCGCCGCGACATCGACCGGCTGCGCGAACTGGGCTACGCGGTGGAGAGCCTCCGCGGCCCCGGCGGCCACTACCGGCTGGTCGCGGGCCGCGCGGTACCGCCCCTGCTCCTGGAGGACGACGAGGTCGTGGCAGCCGCCCTGGGGCTGCGGATCGTCGCCGCCGGACTCGGCGGAGTGGAGGGCGTGGAGGAGAGCGCGGAACGGGCCCTGGCCCGGTTCGGCAGGGTGCTGCCCTCACGCCTGGCCCGCCGCGCGAAAGCGCTGGCCTCGGCGGTCGAACCGGAGCAGCGGGTGTGGCCCGGCGTGCGGACACGGGTCCTCACCGACCTGGGCGAGGCCGTCGCGGACGGGCACTGGGTCCGGATGCTCCACCGGGGCGGCGACGGCCGCGAGCTGCGCCGCAGGGTGGACCCGTACCGGCTGGTCCTGTCCGGACGGCGCTGGTACCTGTTCGCCTGGGACCGCGAGCGCGACGACTGGCGGACCTTCCGACTCGACCGGATCGCCGGGGTCACCCCCACCAGGGCGCACTTCACCCGCCGGGAGCTGCCCGGGGAGCCGCTGGCCGACCACCTGGAGCGGGGCTTCGTAGCAGGGCAGGCCCGGCACACGGTGTCGGTCCTGTTCGACGCGTCGGCCGGGGAGGTGGCGGCGCGGATCTCCCGGATCGACGGCGACCTGGAGGCGGTCGGCCCCGACCGGGCGCGCTACACCGCCCGAGTGGACTCCCACGAGTGGCTCGCGGTCGTCCTCGCGCTCACCGGCCTGCCCTTCACTGTCGAGGGCCCGCCGGAGTTCGCCCGCCGCACCGCGGCGCTCGCCGACCGCCTCCACCGGTCCGTGGGCGGAACCGGCTGAGAGCCGCGCCGTGCCCGGACGCCGGGTGCCCGGCCTCCGGGGGCGTTCTCAGGAGACGATGGAGTCGACGTACCCGCCGTCCACCCGCACGGCGGCCCCCGTGGTGGCCGAGGCCAGCGGCGAACTCAGGTAGGCGACCATGTTGGCGATCTCCTCGGGTTCGATCAGCCGCTGCAGGAGCGACTGCGGCCGGTGCAGGCGCATGAACTCCCGCTGCGCCTCCTCCCAGGGCAGGTCCCGGTCGACGAGCTGGTAGACGAAGTCCTCCACGCCGCCGGTGCGGGTGGGACCGGCGATCACCGAGTTGACGGTCACCCCCGTGCCCGCGGCCTCCTTGGCGAACCCCCGCGAGACCGCGAGCAGCGCCGTCTTGGACATGCCGTAGTGGATCATCTCGGCCGGGATCACCACCGCCGAGTCGCTGGCGATGTTGAGCACCCGGCCCCACCCGCGTTCCGTCATCCCGGGCAGGAACTCCCTGGTCAGGCGTACGGCGGAGAGCACGTTGACCTCGAAGTAGCGCCGCCACTCCTCATCGGAGATGTCGAGCGCGTCCTGAGCCCCGAAGATCCCGAGGTTGTTGACGAGCACGTCGAGCCGGGGGAGCAGCTCGCGGAGCCGGTCGACGCCCTCCTCGGTGGTCACGTCGGCGGGCGCGGCCACCGGCGCGGCCCCGGGCACCCGTTCGGCGATCGCCTCCACCGCGCGGGCGACCTTCTCCCCGCTGCGCCCGTTGACCGCCACCGTCGCCCCGGCGCGCGCCAGCGCCGTGGCGACGGCCAGGCCGATGCCCTGGGTCGAACCGGTCACCAGGGCCGTGCGTGTACGCAGATCGATGTCCATGGGGTCACGCTACGTCGCGCCGAGCCCGCCGCCCAACGCGACCCGTCGCCCCGGGTCCCGGAGGTGAGGTGGGGTCCGCCCCACCACCGGACCTCCGTCCAGGCCCAGTGACGCGGACCGGCCCCCGTGTTTGGCTCCTGCGAGGGGCCGGACAGGGTGCCGAACCCCCCACACGACGAGACGAGCGGAGTTCGCCATGGACGGGCACGTCCGGGACCAAGCCGGAGCCGACGCCGCACCCCACGCGCTGCGGGCGTGCGGGCTGACCAGGACCCACAGGCGGGGCGGCGTTCCCGTCCACGCGCTGGCCGGGGTGGACGCGGCCTTCCCTCGGGGAGGGTTCACGGCGGTCATGGGCCCCTCCGGCTCGGGCAAGAGCACCCTCCTGCACTGCCTGGCGGGGCTGGAACGCCCCGACGCGGGCCCCGCGACGGTCACGGGCGGGTTCCGGAATCCGGTCGCGTGCAGAGGTCGGTACGGGTATCACACTTGCTCGGGAACCCGATCGCGGACGGGCGCCGCGTCCGTTCGGATACCCGGTCACGGGCGGGCGCCGCACCCGGGAGCGCGGCGCCCGCCCACAGCCTCAGTGGTCGACCGGCAGGTCCTCCGGAGCGGTCGCCCACTCCGTGTTGGGCTCGCCGACCAGCACGTGCGTGACGCGCCCGCCCCCGCTGAGGAAGGACTCCGGCAGCCAGGAGCGCGTGTGCTCCCGCCCGTCCAGGCGCACCGAACCGATGTAGGGCGTGTCCGGCCCGGCGTTCGGGGCGACGACGGTGATCGGCTCGCGTCCGCTCGGCGCGATCCTGGCGTAGGAGAACACCGGGGCCGACAGCAGCAGCTCGCCGCGCCCCGGCGCCTGTGGGAACAACCCCAGGGCCGAGAACACGTACCAGGCCGACATCGTGCCCAGGTCGTCGTTGCCGGGCAGGCCGCCCGGCCCCGTCCCGTACTGGGTGTCCACGATCTGGCGCACCGTCTCCTGGGTCTTCCACGGCTGCCCGAGCGCGTTGTACATCCACGGCGCGTGGATGCCCGGCTCGTTGGTGGGGTCGTAGCGCAGCGGGTCGCCGCCGCCCACCGACCACGCGCCGTCGGGGGTGCGGAAGAACCCGTCCAGGCGCTCGGCCGCGGTCTCCCGACCGCCCATCGCCTCGGCCAGGCCGCCGACGTCGTGCGGCACCATCCACGTGTAGGTCGCGCTCGTGCCCTGCGCGAACCCGGTGCCGCTTCTGGGGTCGAAGGGCGTCACCCAGGACCCGTCTGCGTCGCGCGCCTGCGCGTAGCCCGCCTCCGGCGCGGCCCCGGGGTTGTAGACGTTGCGCCAGTACCCGCCGCGCTCGGCGAACACCGCGGCGTCGTCCCCGCGCCCCAGGCGCTCCGCCCACTGGGCGAGCGCGTTGTCGGCCACGGAGGCCTCCAGCGTCTCCGCGGCCCCGCCCCAGCAGTGGCAGTCGTCCTGCGGCGCGTAGCGGAGTTCGAGGTAGCGCTCCAGGTTCGGGCGCTGGCCCTCGCACTGGCCCGGGCACCCGGCGTCGGACAGGCCGTCGGGGTGCGGTTCGGTGGCCTGGGTCCGCAGGGACGCGTAGGCGGCCTCGGCGTCGAACCCGTCCACGCCCATCGCGGCGAACGTCGCCAGCGTCGCGGCCGAGGGGTCGCCCGTCATCACGTGCGTGGGCCCGTTGACGTGCACCCAGCGGTCCCACACGCCGCCGTTCTGCTCGGAGAAGTTGAGCAGGGACTGCGCGAAGTCCCCGGCCACCCCGGGCTCCAGCAGCGCGAGCAGTTGGACCTGCGCGCGGTACTGGTCCCAGCCGGAGAAGTTCGTGTACTGGGCGCCCTGCCCGTCCGCCACGCGGTGCGCCCCGCCGTCCATGCCCGGGTAGCGGCCGTCGACGTCGCTCACCAGGTTGGGCTGGAGCAGTGAGTGGTACAGCGCCGTGTAGAAGGCGGTGCGCTGGTCGTCGGTGCCGCCGCCGACCCTGATCGTGCGCAGGCGCCGGTTCCAGGCCTCGCGCGCCGACGCGGCCACCGCGTCCACGCTCTGCCCGGGGGCGATCTCGGCGGCGAGGTTGGCCTCGGCGTTCTCCGCGCTGACGTAGGAGATGCCCACGCGCACGCCCACGTCGGAGCCCTCGGGGAAGGAGACGTAGCCGCCCGAACCCCGGCCCCGCCGCTGGTCGCGGTCGTAGCCCTCGCCGCCCGAGGCGGTGGTGGCCCCCGGCTTCAGCTCGCCGTCCTCCCACGTGCCCGCCCCGGTGAAGGGGGTGTCGAAGTGCGCGGTGAAGTGCAGCCGGTAGTAGGAGTTCCGGTTGTTCTCGCCGCCGTTGGCGCGCTGTCCGCAGAAGGCGCCGGTGAGCACCGAACCGCTCACCGTGCGGGCCTCCGCGTCGATGCGGACGTCGGCGTCCTCGCTGCCGTTGAGCGAGTTGGAGGTGCGGAAGAGCAGGCTGGCGGGGGCGTCCGAGGGGAAGTCGAACTCCCCGGCGCCGGACCGGTCGGTGACGCTCAGGTCCGTGCGCACCCCGTTCTCCAGGGCCACGGTGTAACGGCCGGGGGAGGCGGACTCGTCGGCGTGGTCGAAGTCGCTCGCGTACACCTCGTCGCGGGTGTCGGCGCTGGGCGAGCTCTCCACGGGCACGGTGACCGGCATGATCGGCACGTCACCGGCGGCACCGGGGTGGCACCCGGCGCCGTTGACGTGGGTCAGGGCGAAGCCCCGCACCCGCGTGACGTCGTAGGAGTAGCCGTTGGCCGCGCCGGTGTCGGTCTGGTCGCCGCGGGTGGTGGTCGGGCTCCAGGAGATCATCCCGAACGGCCGGACCGCACCGGGGTAGGTGTTGCCGCCGTTCGTGGAGCCGATGAACGGGTCCACGTGATCGACGGGCGAGGCCACGGCCCGGGCCGTGCCGGCCGGGAGCGGCGAGGCTGAGGCCGCCGGGGCGGGGGAGAGCAGGGCGGCGCCGACGGCGAGGGCGAGCAGCGGGGACAGGAGTCGGGGGGAGCGTGGAGGGAGGGTCATCCTCTGCGGTCCTTCGGGGGAGCGGACGGTCCCGGCGAGTCTGGCCCAGCGGTGCGCGCCGTGGCCAGGTCCTGGCGGGGGAGTTGGCGCGTTCTTCGCTGGTCCGTCGCCGTGGTGTCACGGACCGACCACGGTGCGGACCGGATCGGCGCGGGACTCGGGGTCGGGGGAAGAGGCCGGGGCCCGGCGCACGCGCGCCGGGCCCCGTGGTTCACCGGTCAGCCCCGGGGCACGTGCCTCGGGTTGCTCGTCGTGCTCTCGTGGTGCAGCCGGTCCAGGGCGGTCACGTAGTAGGTCACGTCACCGCCGCCGGGCGCGGTGAAGACCGTCTCGCCGCCGTCCCCGGCCGCGCGCACCGTGCCGATCAGTGCGCGCGCGTCCTGCACTCCGCACGGGACCTCCTGCCGTCCGGGTGCGCCCTCCAGCTCGTAGACCGCGTAGTAGGCGGGCCTGCCGCCGCGTCCGGGGCGGATGGTCAGCTCGGTGCCGCCGTCGGCCCGGGCGGCGGCGGTGACCACCGGCGGCGCGGGAGCGGCCCCGCCCAGGTCCTCCTTGACCGGGATCAGGGCGGGGTTGGCGTAGTGCTGTTCGACCACGACGTCCATGGCGTCCCTGGCGTTGGTGCGCAGCGAGTTCGCGCTGAAGTAGACGTCCCCGTCCACGCCCGGGTGCTCGCGGTTCAGGTCCAGGTGCCGGGAGAGTTCGTCCGGGTCGGACCAGGCGCCCGCGTTGCCGGCCTTGTAGGTGGCCTGGCCGATGTAGAGGTGTACGCCGGTGCCCTCGGTGACCTGTTCCCACCAGGGGACGAGCACCGCGTAGTCGGCCACGGGCAGGCCGATCTCCCAGTAGACCTGCGGGTTGATGTAGTCCACCCAGCCCTCGCGCACCCACCTGCGGCTGTCGGCGTAGATCTGGCTGTAGGACTCGAACCCGCCGGTGTCGGAGCCGTTCGGGTCGCTGGTGTCGTTGCGCCAGATCCCGAACGGGCTGATGCCGAACTTCACGTGCGGCTTGGCGGCGTGCACCGCCTCGTCCATCTCCCGGACCATGCGGTTGACGTTGTCGCGCCGCCAGTCCCCGATGTCGCCGAACCCTCCGCCGTACTCGGCGAACGTGTCCTGGTCGGGCACCGTCTCGCCCGCCACCGGGTAGGGGTAGAAGTAGTCGTCGAAGTGGACGCCGTCCAGGTCGTAGTTCTCGACCGCGTGCATCATCGCCTCGACGACGAACGCGCGCACCTCGGGGATGCCCGGGTCGTAGTAGAGCTTGCCGCCGTAGGCGAAGACCCAGTCCGGGTTGACCCGCGCCGGGTGGTCGGCCACCAGGCGCGAGGGGTCGTCGTGCATGGCCACCCGGTAGGGGTTGAACCAGCCGTGGAACTCCAGGTTGCGGGCGTGCGCCTCCTCGACCGCGAACGCCAGCGGGTCGTACCCGGGGTCGGCGCCCTGCGTGCCGGTGAGCCACTCCGACCAGGGCTCGTGCGGGGAGGGCCAGAACGCGTCGGCGGTCGGCCGGATCTGCACGAACACGGCGTTGAGCCCGTCGGCCTCGGCCCGGTCGTACAGGTCGGTCAGCTCGGCCCGCTGGGCCTCGGGCGGGAGGCCCTGCTCGCTGGGCCAGTCGATGTTGACCACCGAGGCGATCCACTCGGCGCGCATCTGCCGCTTGGGCGGGGCCTGCGGATCGACCGCGCACGGCTCGGTGGAGGTGTTCGTTGCCGGGGCGGCCGGAGCGGCGGCAACCGCCGTGTGCGGCGCGTGGAGCAGCGACGCGGTGATCGCTGCGGCCAGTGCGACGGCTCGGGAGACCCGGCCCGCTCCCCGGGCGGGCGGGTGAGCGGGACGGTTCCGGTGCGGTTTCGCCAACGTGGGCTCCTTCCGGCTTCTGTCGTGCGGACAGCGAGCAGCCGGAAGGGACGCGCTCCGGTGCGGTCACCGCGCGCGGCGTCCGGGTCTGCCCTAGGAGAAAACCTTCATGATTTGTCGGGCAGATGCAAGACTCCTACGTCAGGTTGGTGCCTATGTGTCGCGGGAGTCGGGGGGCTCCTTACTGGACTCGCGCGGCAACACCATGATCAAGCGCGGGCCCTACCACAACGGGGAGAACCCGGCGGGGGAGCTGTTCGTGATCGTGGTCGACAACCACGACGAGGCTCCGCGGACGGGACTGTCCGGGCGTCCTGGGCCTACGACACCGTGGCGACGGGACAGTTGACCTCCTCCACACGCCACGAGGACGGCAACTCCTACACCGACCAGGTGCTCAGCTACGACTCCATGGGGCGTCCGCTGGCCCAGCAGGTGCTGATCCCCGGGGCCGAAGGAGGGCTGGCGGGCCGCTACCTGTTCCGCACCCTGTACAACCCGGACGGCAGCGTCAGCTCCACCGAGTTCCCCGCGGCTGGTGATCTGCCCGGCGAACCCGTCGTGTACGACTACGACGACCTCGGCAACGTCACTTCGGTCACAGGCAACGACCACATCGTCACCGAGGCGGTCTACTCCAAGGTCGGCAACCTCGTCCAACGCGAGTTCAGCCGCAGGCCCCTGGGCACGGACAAGACCTGGCAGACCCTCGACTTCGACGAGAAGACGAACCGTCTGGACATGGCCAGCGTCGTGCCGGAGGTGGGCGAGGGATCGCTGTCCACGAAGACCTACGCCTACGACGACATCGGCAACCTGCTGCGGGTCAGCGACGAGCCCACCGACCCGGTACGCGCCAGCGACGTGCAGTGCTTCGACTACGACCACCTGCGCCGCCTGAACCAGGTGTGGACTCCGAACGCCACCGGTGAGGAGGCCTGTGCCGCCGAGCCCGATGCTCAGAACCTGGGTGGGCCCGCTCCGTACTGGCACTCCTACACCTACGACGAGACCGGCAACCGTGTCGAGGAGATCCAGTACGCGCCGGGCGGCGGACAGACGACGCGCTCGTACTCGTCCCCGGAGGAGGGGCAGGGTCCTGCTCACGCGATCACCGGCGTGGAGGAGCAGGGTGTTGGTGGGGTCACCGAGCACTCCTACGACTACGACGCGTCCGGGAACATGGTCCGCCGCACCACAGGCGAGCGAGACCAGGTCCTGGAGTGGGGGCCCGAGGGCGAACTGGCCAGTGTCACCGAGGGTGTGGACAGGACCGAGTACGTCTACGACGCCGCCGGTGAGCGGTTGCTGCGGCGTGCGCACGGGGCCACCACCCTGTACCTTCCGGGAATGGAGGTGACCTGGGACCCGGCCGCGGGAACTGAGGAGGCCACGCGCTACTTCGAGCACGCGGGTGAGACGGTCGCGGTGCGCGAGAACGACGGGGATCTGCACTGGGTGTTCTCCGACCACCACGGCACGGGTGAAATGGCGGTGGACGCGGTCTGGGGAGAGGTCGTTCAGCGGCGGATGACCGTGTTCGGTGAGAACCGTGAGGCCGCGGGGGAGTGGCCGGGTGAGCGCGGGTTCGTGGACGGCACGGTCGATGAGTCCACGGGGCTGACCCAACTGGGTGCGCGAGCGTATGACGCGGCGCTGGGCCGGTTCGTCTCGGTGGACCCGTTGATGGACCTGGCCGATGCTCAGAAGATGAACGGGTACCTGTACTCGAACAACAACCCTGCCTCGCTCACGGATCCGAGTGGTTTGGACTGGCATCCAGCTCGGGGCTATGCTCCGTTGCCGGATTACGGTAGCAAGCCTTCTTGGCACCCGGCACGCGGTTACGCACCGCCTCCGCAGAGCGTGCAGAGGGCGTTCAGCGCCACGGTGTCTTCGCCAGGCGCTAATTATAGGAGATTCAATAATTATGTGGTTTCGTCAAAGGACG
>NZ_LEKI01000048.1:0-34285 GCF_001029525.1 Nocardiopsis sp. RV163
CACCCCGACCCCGCCGACACCACCGCGCCCCGCGTGGGCGCCGTGTGCGTCTACCCCGACATGGTCGCCACCGCCGTCGAGGCGCTGCGCGGCACCGGGGTCGGCGTGGCCTCGGTGGCCACCGCCTTCCCCTCCGGCAGGGCGCCCATGGAGGTCAAGCTCGCCGACACCCGCCGCGCGGTCGCCGACGGCGCCGGCGAGATCGACATGGTCATCGACCGCGGCGCCTTCCTGTCCGGCGACTACCTCAAGGTCTTCGAGGAGATCGCCGCCGTCAAGGAGGCCTGCGGCACCGCCCACCTCAAGGTCATCCTGGAGACCGGCGAGCTGGCCACCTACGACAACGTGCGCCGCGCCTCCCACCTGGCCATCCGGGCCGGGGGCGACTTCGTCAAGACCTCCACCGGCAAGGTGTCCCCGGCCGCCACCCTGCCGGTCACCCTCGTCATGCTGGAGGCGGTCCGCGACCACCACGCTGCCACCGGCAGGCGCGTGGGCGTCAAGCCCGCGGGCGGCATCCGCACCACCAAGGACGCCATCCGCAACCTGGTCCTGGTCAACGAGGTCGCCGGTCCCGGCTGGCTGACCCCCGACCTGTTCCGGATCGGCGCCTCCAGCCTCCTCAACGACCTGCTCATGCAGCGCACCAGGCTGTCCACCGGCACCTACCCGGGCCCCGACTACTACACGCTGGACTGAGAGCCGTGATCTTCGAGTACGCGCCCGCACCGGAGTCCCGCTCCGTCGTCACCCTGCGCGAGAACTACGAGCTGTTCGTCGACGGCGCCTTCACCCCGGCCGAGGGCGGCGAGTACCTCACCACCCTCAACCCCGCAGACGAGACCGAGCTCTCCCGGGTCGCCGTCGCCGGACCCGCCGACGTGGACCGGGCCGTCGCCGCCGCCCGCCGCGCCTTCGACACCGTCTGGGGGCCGATGCCCGGCGCCGAGCGCGGCAAGTACCTGTTCCGCATCGCCCGCATCATCCAGGAGCGCTCGCGCGAACTGGCCGTGCTGGAGTCGATGGACAACGGCAAGCCCGTCAAGGAGACGCGCGACGTCGACCTGCCCCTGGTCGCCGCGCACTTCTTCTACCACGCCGGGTGGGCCGACAAGCTCGCCCACGCCGGACTGGGCCCCGACCCGCGCCCGCTGGGTGTGGCCGCCCAGGTCATCCCGTGGAACTTCCCGCTGCTCATGCTCGCGTGGAAGGTCGCCCCGGCGCTGGCCACCGGCAACACCGTGGTGCTCAAGCCCGCCGAGACCACCCCGCTCACCGCGCTGGTCTTCGCCGAGATCTGCCAGGAGGCCGACCTGCCCCCGGGCGTGGTCAACATCCTCACCGGTGCGGGCGAGACCGGACGCTCCCTCGTGGAACACCCGGGCACCGACAAGGTGGCCTTCACCGGCTCCACCGGGGTCGGCCGCCAGATCGCCCGCTCGGTCGCGGGCACCGGCAAGCGCCTCACCCTGGAACTGGGCGGCAAGGGCGCGAACATCGTCTACGACGACGCGGCCCTGGACCAGGCGGTCGAGGGCGTCGTCTCGGGGATCTTCTTCAACCAGGGCCACGTGTGCTGCGCCGGTTCACGGCTGCTGGTCCAGGAGTCGATCGCCGAGGAACTGCTGCCCCGGCTCAAGGAGCGCGTCGCCAAGCTGCGCCTGGGAGACCCGCTGGACAAGAACACCGACATCGGCGCGATCAACTCCGCCGCGCAACTGGAGCGCATCCGCGAACTCACCGGCACCGGCGAGGAGGAGGGCGCCGAGCGCTGGTCGCCCGCCTGCGAGCTGCCCGCGAGCGGCTACTGGTTCGCGCCCACCGTCCTGACCGGCGTCAGCCAGTCCCACCGCGTGGCCCGCGAGGAGATCTTCGGCCCCGTGCTCTCGGTGCTGACCTTCCGCACCCCCGAGGAAGCCGTGGCCAAGGCCAACAACACCCCCTACGGCCTCTCCGCCGGGGTGTGGACCGAGAAGGGCTCGCGCATGCTCTGGACCGCCGAGCGCCTGCGCGCCGGGGTGATCTGGTCCAACACGTTCAACAAGTTCGACCCGACCAGCCCCTTCGGCGGCTACAAGGAGTCGGGATACGGCCGCGAGGGCGGGCGGCACGGATTGGAGGCCTACCTTGGCTGAGCGGCGCGAGAACCGGAAGACCGCCAAGAGCGCTGCCAAGGCCGCCAAGGCCGCGCGGGGCACGGCCGACGCCGTCGCGCCCGCCCGGCTGGCGGTCCGCAAGACCTACAAGCTCTACCTGGGCGGGGCCTTCCCCCGCTCCGAATCGGGCAGGACCTACCCCGTGACCTCCGCCAGCGGCCAGCACCTGGCCAACGCCTCGCTCGCCTCCCGCAAGGACGCCCGCGACGCCGTGGCCGCCGCGCGCAAGGCCTTCGGCGGCTGGTCCGGCCGCACCGCCTACAACCGCGGTCAGATCCTGTACCGGGTCGCTGAGATGCTGGAGGGGCGCCGCGACCAGTTCGCCGCCCAGGCTGCGGCGGTGCAGGGGCTCTCCCGGGACGACGCCGAACGCGTGGTCGACGCCGCAGTGGACCGGTGGGTCTACTACGCGGGCTGGACCGACAAGGTCGCCCAGGTCCTGGGCGGCGCCAACCCCGTCTCGGGGCCCTACTACAACCACTCCGCGCCCGAGCCCACCGGCGTGGTCGCGGTGTTCGCCCCCCAGAACGCGCCGCTGCTCGGCCTGACCTCCGTGGTCGCCCCCGTGATCGCCACCGGCAACACCGCCGTCGTGGTCACCTCCGGGGACGCGCCGCTGGCCGCGGTCGACCTGGCCGAGGTGCTGGCCACCTCCGACCTGCCGGGAGGCGTGGTCAACCTGCTCACCGGACGAGTGCCGGAACTGGGGCCCCACCTGGCCTCGCACGCCGACGTCGACGCCCTGGACCTGACCGGTGCCGGGGATCTGGCCGCCGAGTTCGAGAGGGCCGCCGCCGACACCCTCACCCGGGTGCTGCGCCCGGGCCCCGGTTCCGAGGGCGGTGAGGACGCCTGGCTCGACCCCGATCCCGGCACCGCGCGTCTGAAGCCCTTCCTGGAGACGAAGACGGTCTGGCACCCCGTGGGGATCTAGGGGCACCGAGGCCGCCGCCGGTGCGACACAGTCGTTCCGCCGGCGACGATCCCGTACCCGCGGCGCGTCCGGGCCGCCCGGACGCGCCGCGGGTAGCAGGATCACGCTTACGGCACCGCGCCCGCGCACCCTTGCCGGGCGCCGACGAACGGAGAGACCCGCTGTGACTCGCACACCCCAGGCAGCCGCCGAGGAGGCCGCCGCCGAACTGCGCTCGCGAACCGGCGTGGACGCCTACGACGTCGCCCTGGTCATGGGATCGGGGTGGGCCTCCGCGGCCGACCTGCTCGGCGACTCCGGCCAGGAGCTGCCCACCACCGACCTGCCCGGCTTCGTGCCCCCGGCGGTGGAGGGCCACAGCGGCACCGTGCGCAGCATCAGGGCGGGCGAGCGCTCCCTGCTCGCCTTCCTGGGCCGCACCCACCTGTACGAGGGCCACGGAACCGACGCCGTCGTGCACGGCGTGCGCACCGCCGTGGCGGCCGGGGCGACCACGGTCGTGCTGACCAACGCCGCGGGCGGCATCAACCCCGCCTACACGGTGGGGTCCCCGGTGCTCATCGCCGACCACCTCAACATGACCGCGCGGTCACCGCTGACCGGCGCGACCTTCGTCGACCTCACCGAGACCTACGCCCCCGCCCTGCGAGAGCTGGCCCGCTCGGTGGACCCCTCACTGCCCGAGGGCGTGTACGCGGCCATGCCCGGCCCGCAATTCGAGACGCCCGCTGAGATCCGCATGCTCAGCGCCATGGGCGCCGACCTGGTCGGCATGTCCACCGTGCTGGAGGCGGTCGCCGCCCGCGCCGCGGGCGCCCGCGTGCTGGGCCTGTCCCTGGTCACCAACGTCGCGGCCGGGCTCACGGGGGCCAACCTCGACCACGAGGACGTGCTGGCCACCGGCCGCGACGCGGCCGGAACCGTCGGCCGCCTGCTCGCCGACATCACCGCCAAGCTCTGAGGGGAACCCCATGACCGACCTCGCCCGGGCCAGGCAGTGGATCGCCCAGGACCCCGACCCCGGCACGCGCGCGGAGCTGGCGGGACTGGTGGAGCGCGCCGGCCGGGGCGAGGCCGACGCGCTGGCCGACCTAGACTCCCGCTTCGGGGCCCGCCTGGAGTTCGGCACCGCCGGGCTGCGCGGCGCCCTCGGCGCGGGGCCCAACCGGATGAACCGCGTGGTGGTCATGCGGGCCGCCGCGGGGATCGCCGCCTGGCTCGGCGAGGGCCCCGGGCACGTGGTCGTCGGCTACGACGCACGGCACCGCTCGGCGGACTTCGCGCGCGACAGCGCCGCCGTCCTCACCGGTGCCGGGCACCGCGTGTCCCTCATGCCCGGACCGCTGCCCACCCCCGTCCTGGCCTTCGCCGTCCGCGACCTGGGCGCCGACGCCGGGATCATGGTCACCGCCAGCCACAACCCGCCCCGGGACAACGGCTACAAGGTCTACGCGGGGGCGGCCAAGGCGGGCGGCGGCGCCGACGCGGGGACCCAGATCGTCTCCCCGGCCGACACCGAGATCTCCGCCGCCATCGACGCGGTGGGCCCGGTCGACGAACTGCCCCTGGGCGAGGGGTGGACGGTGCTGGGGGAGGAGGCGGTGGAGCGCTACCTGGACGCCGTCACCGCGCTGGTCCCGGGCGGGGAACGCGACCTGGCCACCACCTACACCGCCATGCACGGCGTGGGCGGCCGGGTGCTGCTGGCGGCGATGGAGCGGGCGGGGTTCCCCCGCCCGTCCGTGGTGGCCGCCCAGTTCGAGCCCGACCCCGACTTCCCGACCGTGGCCTTCCCCAACCCGGAGGAGCCCGGCGCCATGGACATGGCGCTGGCCACCGGCGCCGCCGACCGCTCCGACCTGGTCATCGCGAACGACCCCGACGCCGACCGGCTCGCGCTCGCGGTCCCCGGGCACGGTCTGCTGACCGGCAACGAGGTGGGCGGGCTGCTGGCCGAGTACGTCCTCGACCACACCAGGGGGTCCGACCGGGTGGTGGCCGCCTCCATCGTCTCCTCCAGCCTGCTCGGCAAGATCGCCAGCGACCGGGGCGTGCACTACGAGGAGACCCTCACCGGCTTCAAGTGGCTGGCACGCGCGGGCGGACCCGGGCAGCGGCGGGTCTTCGCGTTCGAGGAGGCGCTGGGCTACTGCGTGGGAGCCGACGGCGGCCGTCCGGTCGCGGACAAGGACGGGATCAGCGCGGCCCTGGTGGCCGCGGCGCTCGCCGCCCGCGCCAAGCGGCGGGGTGCGACCCTGCTCGACCTGCTCGACGACCAGGCGCGCCGGTACGGCCTGCACCTGGGCGACCAGCTTTCGGTGCGGGTTGAGGACCTGTCGGTCATCTCCGCGGCGATGCGGCGGTTGCGCGCCGAACCGCCCGCCGCGTTCGGTCCCCTGCGGGTGGTGGGGGTGGACGACTTCGCCGTCGGACACGCGGGTCTGCCGCCGACGGACGCCCTGCGCTTCCGGTTGGAGGGCAGGGGACGTGTGACGCTCAGGCCCTCGGGGACCGAGCCCAAGCTGAAGGCCTACGTCGAGGTGGTGCTGGATGCGGACGGTGACGTGGCGGCCACCCGCGCACTGGGCTCGGACCTGATCGCCGAGCTGATGGCCTCGGTCACCGTGGCTGTCGGGGGTTGAGGGCGCCGTTCAGTCGCCGTCGGCGGGTTCCACGACCGGCCGGTGCACGACCTCGTCGATGACGGTGAGCGTCTGGGTGGACGTCACACCGGGAAGCGACTGCAACCGGGTGAGGATCAGGTCGCGCAGCTGGTTGGTGTTGGCCACGCGGACGAGGAGGACGATGTCCGCCGAGCCCACGACGTACCAGCAGTACTCGATCTCCGGGTAGGAGGACAGGATCTCCCGGTTGGCGCGCCAGTCCGGCTGGCTGCCCGAGATGAGGACGAGCGCGGTGACGCCGAGCCCCATCTTGGAGTGGTCGGTCACCACGGAGTAGCCGCGGATGACGCCCTCGTCGGTGAGCCGCTTGATGCGGTTGTAGGCCGTCGCGCGGGACACGTTGGCCAGTGCGGCGATCTCGGTGATCCCGGTCCGCGCGTCCTTGGCGAGCGCGCTCAGGATCGTCTGGTCGGTCGTGTCCGGCCGCCGGCCGTTCCTCCGCTGGTCGCCCATGGCCATGTGCGTGCTCCTCGTGTGCTCTTGTTTCAGGACGAAGCCCCTCACTGTCGTCGTTGACCGGGGCTAACGAGTTACCAGGTAAACGTTGTTTCCGTCTATCGGAATCTCAGTCGGCGAGATGCGCGGTGTTCGGGCACCCCCTCCGGCCGCCGCGGGGACGGCACGGGAGGAGGACGGGAGCGGGGACCCTGGCGCGGGGTCCGACGGGCGGGGGGAGGCGCGTCGGGAGTCCGACTGTACTCGTGGTCGACGCTGTCGGTGGATGGGGTGGTTTCCCGGACCGGCGGCGCCTACACCGCGCGGCCCGGAACACGACAGAACTTCTTGTCGCGGGGTTCCGTGGAGTCCAAGTGTCGGGAAAACGGGGGGTTTCGTTGACCGGATGACCGGTGCCTCGAACGTACGCGCTCGGCGCCGGGAAGTGCGCCCGCCGCGACCGATCGCGGCTGTTCCGTGACCGTGGACCCCCTCCACCGCGACCCCGCGTGCGCTCCCGGTCGCGGCTCGCGCCCTCCCGTGGGCCTACGGGGTGCGTGAGGTGTATAGGCCCGTGTGTCGTTTTCTCGGATGGAACGGGGTTCGCGTTGGACGCTAGAGGACGATATGCCGATTTTCGTTCCCGCATGTATCAACTAGTGGCGGATATCTAGCGAAAGTGTAGAGTATTGCGGAGAATCTGCGTGCAGGACAGACACCGTCGGAGCCCGGACCGCGCCACGGCGCGGGGCAGGGCCACGTTGGGAGCCGCTCGACATGCCCGCCAGCCGCCCGCCCTCGCCCCAGGACCCGCTTCGCGGAAGTCGCGGGGCCACCGCCCCCGACGCAGCCGCCGTGCGCCCGGACGCCTCCCCCCACGAGCCGGCGGACCGGGGCGCCATCACCGTGGGCCACCTGCCGCCCGACCTCACCCGTGCCCTCTACCGCCATATGAGGACCGCCCGCGACCTGGACACCGAGGCCGTCGCCCTCCAGCGCCAGGGCGTCTTCCCCGCCTACGTGTCCGTGCGCGGCCAGGAGGCCGCCCAGGTCGCCAGCGCCTCGGCCCTGGACCCCGCGCGCGACTTCGTCTTCCCCACCTACCGGGAGATGGCCTCCGCCCTGGCCTACGGGGTGGAGATGGTCGGCTACATGGCCACCCACCGCGCCCTGTGGCACGGCGGCCTCTACGACGTCGCGGCCTCGCGGTTCGGCGCCGTCAACGCCGTGGTCGGCGGCCCCGTACCGCACGCGGTCGGCTGGGCCGTGGGCGAGCGGCTGCGCGGCGACGACGGCGTGGCCCTGGCCTACTTCGGCGACGGCGCCAGCTCCGAGGGCGACGTCCACGAGGCCATGAACTTCGCCGGGGTCTTCGGCGCCCCCGTGGTCTTCTTCTGCCAGAACAACCAGTGGGCGCTGTCGGTGCCCAACCACCGCCAGGTCGCGGGCGGCTCTGTCAGCGCGCGCGCCGAGGGCTACGGCATGCCCGGTGTGCTGGTGGACGGCAACGACGCGGGCGCCGTCCACGAGGCCACCGCCCAGGCCGTCGCCCGGGCGCGCCGCGGTGAGGGCCCCACCCTCATCGAGGCGCTCACCTACCGCGTGGAGCCCCACTCCACCTCCGACGACCCCGGCCGCTACCGCGACGACGCCGAGGCCCGGCGCTGGCGCGAGCGCGACCCCGTCACCCTGCTGCGCGAGGCCCTGCTCGCCGCCGGGCACGCCGACGAGGGAGAACTCGCCCGGTTCGACGCCGAGGCCCGCCAGGAGGCCGAGCGCATCCGCGACGGGGTGGCCACCGCACCCGAACCGGACGGGTCGGAGCTGTTCACCCACGTCTTCCGCGAGACCACCGAGGAGCTGAACCGGCAGCGCCGCACCTGGCAGGAAGAGGTCGAACTGTGACCGAGCTGATCGAACGCGCCGACACCGCGGCCGAGGCCCCCGAGGTCGAGCTGTCCATGCAGCAGGCCATCAACCGCGCCCTGCGCGACCTGCTCACCGAGGATCCCGACGTGCTGGTGTTCGGCGAGGACGTGGGCGCCCTGGGCGGGGTCTTCCGCGTCACCGACGGGCTCCAGAAGGAGTTCGGGGACACGCGTGTCTTCGACACCCCGCTGGCCGAGTCCGCCATCATGGGAATGGCGGTCGGCCTGGCCATGAACGGCTGGCGGCCCGTCCCCGAGCTCCAGTTCGACGGTTTCGCCTATCCCGCGATCGACCAGATCGTCAACCAGGTGGCGCGCATGAACTACCGCACCCGCGGCGCGGCCCCCATGCCGATCACCCTGCGCCTGCCCTCCTTCGGCGGCATCCAGGCGCCCGAGCACCACGGCGAGAGCCTTGAGGCGCTCTTCGCGCACACCCCCGGCCTCAAGGTCGCCGCGCCCTCGGACCCCGCCGACGCCTACAGCCTCCTGCTCCAGGCGGTGCGCTCCGACGACCCGGTCGTCTACATGGAGCCCAAGGCCCGCTACTGGGACCGCAGGCCCGTGCGACTGCGCGAGCCCGGCGACCCCATCGGCACCAGCCGCGTCGTGCGCCCGGGCAGGCACGCCACCCTCATCGCCTGGGGGGCCATGGTGCACCGCTGCGTCCAGGTGGCCGAGCTGGCCGCCGAGGACGGCGTGGAACTGGAGGTGCTGGACCTGCGCTGGCTCAAGCCCCTGGACGCGGCCGGGATGGCCGCCTCGGTCGCGCGCACCAAACGGGCCGTGGTCGTGCACGAGGCGCCGCTGACCGCCGGGCTCGGCGCGGAGGTGGCCGCCCTGGTCACCGAGCACTGCTTCCGCGACCTGTCCGCCCCCGTCCAGCGCGTCACCGGGTTCGACGTGCCCTACCCCGCGGGTCCCCTGGAGCCGCAGTACCTGCCGACCATCGACCGCGTCCTGCTCGCGGTGCAACGGACCCTGGAGTACTAGAGCGACCATGGCAGAAGACGACATCACCTTCTCCCTTCCCGACCTGGGCGAGGGGCTGGTCGAGGCGACCGTCCTGGAGTGGCAGGTCGCCGTGGGCGAGGAGATCGAGCGCAACGCCCCCCTGGTTGAGGTGGAGACCACCAAGTCCGCGGTGGTCATCCCCTCGCCCCAGGCGGGCCGGATCGTCGAGCTGCACGCCGAGGAGGACCAGGTGGTCCCGGTCGGCGCGCCCCTGGTGACCTTCGCGGTCCAGGCCTCCGGGGACGCGCCCCGGGCGGGCATCGTGGGCCGCGTCCCCGAGGAACAGGCCCGGCCCGCCCGCCGGGTGCGGCTCAAGCCCCCGACGGACTGACGGCGGCCGACCGCGGGTTCCGTTCGGAGGAAGACACGAACGGGGGCGCCCTCCGGCGCGCCGCATTCGGAGTAAAATCCGGCCGGGGCCCGCGTTTCTCCCTTTTATTTTCGAAAACATGGTGGGTGGTTTCATGTCCGCGAATCTCACCGGTGGCGTGACAATGCGTTATGCGGATTTGCGTCCGCAGGGCCGCGAGGGCGGGGTCCCCGTACTTCTCCTGCACGGTTTCGGCACCGACTTCGGCATGAATTGGCGGGCCGCCGGCTGGACGCGGGCCCTGGAGACGGCCGGGCTGCGGGTGATCGGGCCGGATCTGCGCGGTCACGGAAACAGCGACAAGCCGACCGACAGCGCTTTCTACCTGCCCGGACACTTCGTCGCCGATCTCGTCTCCATGCTCGACGAGTTGGCGGTGGACAAGGTCGACGTGGTCGGTTACTCCATGGGTTCGCGCCTGGCCTGGGAACTCGCGCTGACCGCCCCCGAACGCGTCAGACGGGTCGTTCTCGGCGGTTTCGGACCGAAAAACGCCTTCGCCGGAACGGACCTGTCCGACCCGGGTTCCGGTGACACGCCCTTCGACCGCGTCTACCGCACGGTGGCCGCCCTGCCCTCCAACGAACCCGCCGCGCTGGCCGCCTGCGCGCGCGGCCAGGCCTCGCGCCCCTTCGACGCCGAGCCCCCGCTCAGCGGACTTCCGGTGCTGGTTGTCTCGGGCGCCGGGGACGCGCTCGCCGAGGGCGCGGCGGCCCTGGCCGAGCGCTGCGGCGGCACGCATGTGGAGGTCCCCGGGCGCGACCACGCCAACACCGTCTCCTCCCGCCGCTTCCGGCAGGCCGTGCTGGGCTTCCTGGCCGACTGACGCCGCGCGCGGCCCCGCCGCCCCCGCCGCCCGACGCGGTTAGTCCGGTCTAGACCGGCCCCCTCCGACGTGCCGGTGTGACAACCGGTGAAGGAGGCGCAGCCATGCGTGGTAATGCCGTGTCGGGGCGGGGAACGGCTCCTCCGCAACACAATCCCGAAACACCGCCGACCGCTTCGGACGCACGCCTGTCGACTTTCGGGTAAGGACCCGTGTCGCTACGCTCTCGCCTTCATAACAACTCCGCCCGTTGGTTAGGTGTACTTTCGGCCACCGGATATCGTCCGGCTGCAGAACTCAGGTCGGTCGCGAGCGAATGCTGGCCGCTGAGAGGGCGTAAGAGGAGTGAGAAGTGAAGCGCAGCAACACAGTCAGGTTCGCCGCGGCCGCGGCGGCCGGTGTGCTCGCCCTCACCGCGTGTGACAGCGCGGCCGAAGAGGGCGGCGGCGAGGGCGGCGGCGAGGAGTCCGCCTCCGAGCTCCAGGTCGGCCTGGCCTACGACGTCGGCGGTCGCGGCGACCGCTCCTTCAACGACTCGGCCTACCGGGGACTGGAGCGGGCGGCCGAGGAGCTCGGCGTCGAGACCAACGACTTCGAGCCCAGCGACGGCGAGGCCGAGTCCGCCAAGGAGGACCGCCTGGCGACCATGGCCGAGGAGGGCTACGACGTCGTCATCGCCGTCGGGTTCGCCTACGACGGCGCCGTGCGCGCGGTCGCGCCGGAGTACCCGGACGTCCACTTCGCCATCGTGGACTCCGAGATCGACGACGTCGACAACGTCACCAGCCTGGTCTTCGCCGAGGAGCAGGCCTCCTTCCTGGCCGGCGCCGCCGCGGCGCTGACCACCGAGGAGGACCACGTCGGCTTCATCGGCGGCGTCGAGACCCCGCTGATCCACAAGTTCGAGGCCGGTTACGCCGCGGGGGTGGAGCACGTCAGCGAGGACATCACCGTCGAGGTCGACTACCTGAGCCAGCCGCCGGACTTCAGCGGCTTCAGCGACCCCGCCAAGGGCCGTGAGACCGCCCAGGCCCAGTACGACCGCGGCGCGGACGTCATCTACCACGCCGCCGGCGCGTCGGGCAACGGCGTCCTGGAGTCGGCCGTTGCCAACGACTTCACCTTCATCGGCGTCGACAGCGACCAGTACGAGAACGCCGCCGAGGACCAGAAGCCGCACGTGCTCACCTCCGCCATCAAGCAGGTGGACGTGGCCGTGTTCGAGCTGATCTCCGCCGCCGCCGAGGGAGAGGTCGAGGGCGGTATCCAGCGCTTCGAGCTCACCGACGGCGGCGTGGACTACACCACCTCCAACGCGGAGGCGATCAGCCCGGTCCAGGAGCAGCTTGACGAGATCAAGCAGCAGATCATCGACGGCGAGATCGAGGTCCCGACCGAGCCGTAGACCGCGCCACGCGCGACCGTCGTCGCGGGGTCGCCCGCGGCGGCCAGCATCCACGGGCGGCACCGGAGCGGGCGACACCCGCTCCGGTGCCGCCCAGGTTGCCGTTCGGCGGCGGAACGCCCGGCAGCGGCCGAGACCCGGCCGCTTCCGCGGCGCCACACCGCACATTCCACGAGGAGAATGATGAGCAGCACGCCATCGGGCGAGGGGGCGCTGGCGCCCCCCGCCGTTGAGCTGCGCGGGATCACCAAGCGTTTTCCCGGCGTCGTGGCCAACCACGACATCGACATCACCGTGGCTCCCGGTACCGTGCACGCCATCGTCGGCGAGAACGGTGCGGGCAAGTCCACGCTGATGAAGACCCTGTACGGCATGCACCGGCCGGACGAGGGACACATCTACGTCCAGGGCCGCGAGGTGCGCTTCGGCTCGCCCTCCGACGCCATCCGCAACGGCATCGGCATGGTGCACCAGCACTTCATGCTCGCCGACAACCTCACCGTGCTGGAGAACGTGGTCCTGGGCGCCGAGCGCCGCCACGGCATCGGCAACCGCGCCCGAGCGCGCATCCGCGAGCTGTCCGCCCAGTACGGCCTGGGGGTCGACCCCGACCGCCTCATGGAGGAACTGGGCGTGGGCGACCGCCAGCGCGTGGAGATCCTCAAGGTCCTCTACCGCGGCGCGCAGACCATCATCCTCGACGAGCCCACCGCCGTCCTGGTCCCGCAGGAGGTCGACGAGCTCTTCGACAACCTGCGCGAGCTCAAGCGCGAGGGCCTGACCGTCATCTTCATCTCCCACAAGCTGGACGAGGTGCTCTCCGTCGCCGACGAGATCACCGTGATCCGCCGCGGCACCACCGTGGCCACCGCGGACCCGGGCACCACCACCGCCCGGGACCTGGCCACGCTCATGGTCGGCGGCGAGCTGCCCGTACCCGAGCTGCGCGAGTCCACCGTCACCGACCACGTCGTGCTGTCCCTGAACGGGGTCACCGTGCACTCCGCCGACGGCCGCGCCGTCGTGGACGGGGTGAGCGCCGACATCCGCCGGGGCGAGATCGTCGGCATCGCCGGTGTCGAGGGCAACGGCCAGTCCGAGCTCATCGAGGCCATCATGGGCATGCGCCCGCTGGCCGCCGGGAGCATCCGGCTGGAGGAGCAGGACATCACCGGCTGGCCCACCCTCAGGATCCGCGAGGCGGGCGTGGGCTACATCCCCGAGGACCGCCACCGGCACGGAGTGCTGCTGGAGTCCCCCCTGTGGGAGAACCGCATCCTGGGCCACCAGACCAAGGAGCCCAGCGTTCGCGGCCCCTGGATCAACCGGACCGGAGCGCGCGCCGACTCCGAGCGCATCGTCGCCGAGTACGACGTGCGCACTCCGGGCATCGACGTCATCGCCGACGCCCTGTCCGGCGGCAACCAGCAGAAGTTCATCATCGGCCGCGAGATGAGCGGCTCCCCGCGCTTTCTGGTCGCCGCCCACCCCACCCGGGGCGTGGACGTGGGCGCCCAGGCCGCCATCTGGGAACAGCTGCGCGACGCCCGGGCCGCGGGCCTGGCCGTGCTGCTGGTCTCCGCCGACCTGGACGAGCTGATCGGCATGTCCGACACCCTCCACGTCATCCTGCGCGGCCGACTGGTCGCGCAGGCCGACCCGACCACCGTCACACCCGAACAGCTGGGCTCGGCCATGACCGGCGCCGGACTGCACCGGGCCGACCAGAGCACGGAAGGCGACAGCGGTGCCGACCGACACGGAAGCGAGGGCGGCGCATGACTAGGATCCCCCGTCCCGCGACGACCCTGCCCGCGCCCGCGGTCGCGGGCGTCGCGATCGCCCTGGGCGTGGCACTGACCTTCGTCCTGGACACGGCGCTGCTGTGGTGGGCGGCGCTGATCATCGGCGTGGTCGTGGCCTTCGCCTTCGTGGCCTGGTCCGGGCCCATGGTGCCGCGCGAGCGCCGTGCGGGCGCGGACGGCGCCCGCGAGGAGGGCACCGCCCTGCACAACACGCTGGTGGTGCCCACCGCCCTCGTGCTGTCGGTGGCCGCCGGTCTGCTGAGCGCGTGGTTCCTCGACCTGTCCCTGATCGAGCCGGTGGCCGCCGCTCTGGGCGCGCTGGTCGGCTCCGCCGCGGCCTTCCTGCTGTTCCACCGGCTGTCGGCCATGCTGGCGCTGTCCTTCGCCGCGGTCCTGGCCGCCGGGGTCATCGCGACCGCGGTCACCGCGGCCGTGCTGTTCTTCAGCGGCATCCCGCCGCTGGCCACGTTCGAGCGGATGCTGGAGTACGGCACGCGGCCCGACAGCCTGGTGCGCATCATCAACGACGGCACCACGTACTACCTGGCCGCCGTCGCGGTGGCGATCGGCTTCAAGATGAAGCTGTTCAACATCGGCGTGGACGGCCAGTACCGGCTCGCCGCGCTGCTGTCGGCCGCCGTGGGCGGCTACATCGTGCTGCCGCCGGTGCTCAGCCAGATCGTCATCGTCATCACGGCCGTGGCCGTGGGCGGCGTGTGGGCGGGCATCGCCGGATACCTCAAGGTGACCCGCGGCGTGTCCGAGGTGATCTCCACGATCATGCTCAACTCCATCGCCACCGGCGTCACCGCCTACCTGCTCAGCACCGACCGCCTCGCGGTCGAGATCAGCACCAACAACATCGGCACCCCGCCGATGCCCGAGTCCTCCTGGGTGCCCGGCATCCCGGCGGGCTTCCTCGGCTCGGACGGGCGGATCTTCGGCTTCGTGTTCCTGGCCGTGGCCGTCGGCATCGGCTACTGGGTGATGCTCAACCGCACCCGCTTCGGCTTCGAACTGCGGGCCACCGGCCAGTCGCAGACCGCGGCCGAGGCCAGCGGCGTCAACGTCAAGAAGATGGTGTTCCTGTCCATGCTCTTCTCGGGCATGGTCGCCGGTCTGGTGGGCCTGCCCCAGTTGCTGGGCAGCTCGCACTACTACGCCCTGGACTTCCCGACCGGCATCGGCTTCATCGGTATCGCCATCGCCCTGCTGGGCCGCAACCACCCCGTGGGCATCGTCTTCGCCGCCCTGTTCTGGGCCTTCCTGAACCAGGCGTCGGGCATCCTGCCCTTCGACGGCATCCCGCAGGAGATCGCGGTCATCTCGCAGGCCACCATCGTCCTCACCGTGGTCGTGGTCTACGAGGTCGTGCACCGCTGGGGCCGCCGCTACCAGCAGCAGCAGATCGGCATGCAGCTCGGCACCACCGCCGAGTCGCCCGTACCGGAGACGGTGAAGGCGTCGGCGGACGGGACGTCCCCGGCCCCCGCGGACGGGTCCACCGACGCGGGCACCGCCCCCGAACCAGAGGACAGGCGCGGAGGGGAGGCCAAGTGAGCCAGGAGATCAACGTGATGGAGCCGGTGGCCAAGCCCGCCGCCCGGCCCCGGGGGTGGGCGCGCTGGCGCTTCCTCACCCTGTTCGGCGCGGTGCTGGTGTCCCTGGCGGGACTGCGGGTCATCACCGGCCACGACATGCTCACCGACGCGGGCACCATCAGCACCACCATCACCTTCGCGGTGCCCATCGGGCTGGCCGCGCTGGGCGGTCTGTGGGCCGAACGCGCGGGCATCATCAACATCGGCCTCGAAGGCATGATGATCCTGGGCACCTGGTTCGGCGCCTACTTCGCCTGGTCCACGGGCAACCCGTGGATCGGACTGCTGGCGGGCGTGCTCGCCGGTATGGCGGGCGGGCTCCTGCACGCCGTGGCCACGGTGACCTTCGCGGTGGACCACATCGTCTCCGGCGTGGCGATCAACATCCTCATGCTCGGCGCGATGCGCTACCTGTCGATCCTGGTCTACTCCGACGTGCAGGGCGCGGGCGCGGCCCAGTCGCCCCCGACGCCCTCGTTCCCGGTGTGGGACCTGCCCCTCGTGGCGCAGGTGCTCAGGCCGGTCGCCGACAGCGGGATCTTCCTGGTCAGCGACCTGGCCTCCCTGGTGCTCGGCGCGACCACGAACATGCCCGCGCTGACGGTCGTCGCGATCCTGATGATCCCGCTGACCTACCTGGTGCTGTGGAGGACCACGTTCGGCCTGCGGCTGCGCTCGGTGGGCGAGAACCCCGACGCCGCCGAGTCCCTGGGCGTGCCGGTGTACAGCCTCAAGTACGTCGCGGTGATCGTCTCCGGCGGCCTGGCGGGCATGGGCGGCGTGTTCCTGTCCGTGGTCGCCTCGCAGATCTACCAGGAGGGCCAGACCGGCGGGCGCGGCTACATCGGCCTGGCCGCGATGATCTTCGGCAACTGGCGCCCCGGCGGCCTGGCCATGGGCGCGGGCCTGTTCGGCTACACCGACGCCCTCCAGGTGCGCGGCGGCGGCGCTGCGGTGCACGCCCTGCTGCTGCTCCTGGCCGTGGCGCTGGTGTGCGTGGCCGTGTGGCAGGTGCGCCGGGACCGCAAGGGCCTGGCCGCCTTCGGCGCGCTCACGGCCGTGCTGCTGTTCGCGTGGTACTTCTCCACCGATTCGCTGCCGCGCGAGCTGGCCACCTACAGCCCGCACATCGCCACCCTGCTGGTGCTCTCGCTGGCCTCGCAACGGCTCCGGCCACCGGCCGGGGTCGGCAAGCAGTGGAGGGCGAGCCGGTCATGACCGACGTATCACCGGACCCGGCGAGCGTGGACTGGGAGGCCCTGCGGGCCGCCGCCCGCGAGGCCATGGGCCGTGCCTACGCGCCCTACTCCCGCTACCCGGTGGGCGCGGCGGCGCTGGTCGACGACGGCCGCGTCGTCAGCGGCTGCAACGTGGAGAACGCCTCCTACGGGCTGGCCCTGTGCGCCGAGTGCGGCCTGGTCAGCGCACTGCACGCCTCCGGCGGGGGCCGTCTGACGGCCTTCAGCTGCGTGGACGGGCGGGGCGAGCTGCTCATGCCGTGCGGACGCTGCCGCCAGCTCCTGTTCGAACACGGCGGGCCTCAGCTCCTCGTGGACACCCCCGAGGGAGTCTGGACCATGGACCGGGTGCTGCCGCAGGCCTTCGGCCCGCACAGCCTCGCATGACCGTGCTTTCCCGCTAGTTCCGCCTCCCCGGACGCCGCCCGCGCGGCGGCGTCCGGGGAGGCCCTTTTTCTTCCGCTTTCTTCCGCCAGTCGAGAGGAGACGACGTGGACGTCATCGAGATCATCCGAGCCAAACGAGACGGGGGAGAGCTGACCCCCGGCCAGATCGACTGGGTGATCGACGCCTACACCCGCGGCGAGGTGGCCGAGGAGCAGATGTCGGCGCTGGCCATGGCGATCTTCCTGCGCGGGATGAACCGGGCCGAGGTGAGCCGCTGGACCGAGGCGATGCTGGCCTCGGGTGAGCGACTGGACTTCTCCGACCTGGCGCGGCCCACCACCGACAAGCACTCCACGGGCGGGGTGGGCGACAAGATCACCCTGCCGCTCACGCCCACCGTCGCGGCCTGCGGGGCGGCCGTGCCGCAGTTGTCGGGGCGCGGGCTCGGGCACACCGGCGGGACCCTGGACAAGCTGGAGTCGATCCCCGGATGGCGGGCCTCGCTGTCCACTGACGAGATGCGGGAGGTGCTGGACTCCACGGGCGGGGTCATCTGCGCCGCCGGGTCGGGGCTGGCTCCGGCCGACCGCAAGCTCTACGCCCTGCGCGACGTGACCGGCACGGTCGAGTCGATCCCGCTGATCGCCGCGTCCATCATGAGCAAGAAGCTCGCCGAGGGCACCGGCGCGCTGGTCCTGGACGTCAAGGTGGGGTCGGGGGCGTTCATGAAGGACGCCGACTCCGCGCGCGAGCTGGCCCGCACGATGGTCGACATCGGCAACGACCACGGGGTGCGCACGGTCGCGCTGCTCACCGACATGTCGGTTCCGCTGGGCAGGCAGGTTGGCAACGCCCTGGAGGTGGCCGAGTCGGTGGAGGTGCTGTCGGGCGGCGGGCCGGCGGACGTGGTGGAGCTGACCGTGGCGCTGGCCCGGGAGATGCTGGCCGCGGCCGGGCTCGTCCCCGGTGAGGGCGGGGTCAAGGACCCTGCCGAGGCGCTGCGGGACGGCAGCGCGCTGGAGTCGTGGAAACGGCTCGTGCGGGCGCAGGGCGGGGACCCGGACGCGCCGCTGCCGGTGGCCGCCGAGCGCCGGGTGGTGCTCGCCCCGGTCTCGGGGACGGTGACCCTGCTGGACGCCTACCAGGTGGGGCTGGCCGCGTGGCGGCTGGGCGCGGGCCGGGCGCGCAAGGAGGACACGGTGTCTTTCGGGGCGGGGGTGACCCTGCACGCCAAGCCGGGGGAGACCGTGCAGGCCGGGGAGCCGCTGTTCACGCTGCACGCCGACGAGGCGGAGCGGTTCGGGCGCGCGGCCGAGGCGCTGGAGGGCGCCTTCGACGTCGAGCCGCGGGACGGGGCCGGATACGGTGCCCGGCCGCTGGTGATCGACCGGATCGCCTGACCCCGGAGCCGTCCGGGGGTGAACGGCGCTGGGGCGGCGCCCGGGCCTTTCCGGTCGCCGCCCCACGGCTGCACGGGGCCCGGCCCCGCGCGGGTCAGTTCGGCATCGGCATGGGCTGGGGCGCGCTGCCCGCGGGCATCATGACGTAGGACGCGACCGCCAGCAGCACCAACAGCAGACTCACGATCAGCACGGCGGCGGCCAGCCACCGCGCCCAGGGCCGGGTCCTGAAACCCGCCAGGGCCAGCGCGAGCCCGGCCAGGATCGCCGTCAGCGCGGCCAGGCCGCCGCCGATGAGCAGTTGCACGGAGAACTGCGACACCTGGTCCACGGGCACCGGCTGGTCGCCGATGAGCACCACCGTGGTGAAGAGCTGGACGAGCTGGCTCGAAAACACCGTCACGGCGAGCAGGAACAGCGCGGTCAGGGCGAAGGTCTCCGCGCCCATGGGGCCGCTGGGCCGGTCGGTGCGCTCCGGGGCGGCCGTCCCGGAGCCCGGCTCCGACAGGGGCTCCTCCACCATGTCCGGCTCCTGCGCGGGCACCCCGGTCCCGGTCACCGGGTCGGCCCCGGGCTCCGGCTCGCGGCCGGGGTCCCGTGCGGGCCCCCGGGTGGGATCGTTCGGGTCGTTGCCTTCCGCTGATGTACTCACGCGGTCAACCTACCCGCCGAAGTACCAAGGGAGTTTCTACAAAACCCCTGTTCAGGACCCCGATGGCAGGGTTGCGAAGGTCAATGCCGAGACCACGAGCAGCAGCGTGCCCACGATCACGGCCGCGGCGGCTCCCCAGCGGCTCCACGCCCGCGTGGCCGCGCCTCCCCGCAGCAGCGACAGGGCCCCGGCGAGCACGGTCAGCGCGCTCAGCCCGCCCGCGACCACCACCTCGGCCGCGAGCGCGCTCGCCTCCCCGGCACTGGTGTCGGTGGGGACCCGGCCCACGAAGAAGAAGCCGAAGAGCTCGAAGAGGCGGGTGTTCAAGGCGGTGAGGGCGAACAGCATCAGGGCGATGACGCTGAAGGTCTCCGCGGCGAACAGGCCGCTGGGGGAGCGGACCGGCGCGCCCGCGATGAAGGCGCCGCCGGCGTCGTCCTCCTGACGCGCCCCCCGCGTCCCGGCGTCCCCGGGCGCTCCGGTGCTCCCTGCGGTTCCGGCCCCCGGGGCCTCCTCCGCCGACGTCCGCGCTGTCGGCGCCGCCTCCGTCGTCTCCGCTGCCGCCGCCGTTTCCTCGGGGGACGCGGCGTCGTCGGCGGGGTTGGTGTCTTCTCGCGAGGTGTTCACGGCGCCAAACTACCGCGCGCCTGCCCCCGCCCAGAGGGGGAGTAACGCACGCTCCGTGGCCGGTTCCGGCCACACCGCGCCCGCCCACCGTATCGGCTCGGATCCGTCAGCCCGCCCGGAAAAACAAGCACATGTGCTTGTTTTATCATGTGACCGGTGTCACCCTCATGTCCATGACCGCTGCTGCCGCTCCGGCAACCCCGCTGCTGGTCGCGAACGCCTCCGGTTTCTACGGGGACCGCTTCGCCGCCGTCCACGAGATGCTCACCGAAGGGCGCGTGGACGTCCTCACCGGCGACTACCTGGCCGAGCTCACCATGGCCGTCCTCGGCCGCGACCAGCTCGGCGACCCCGGCCGAGGCTACGCGCGGACCTTCCTGAGCCAGATGCGCGAGACCCTGGCGCTGGTCGTGGAACGCGGCACCAGGGTGGTCACCAACGCGGGCGGCCTCAACCCGCGCGGCCTCGCCGACCGGCTGACCGAACTCGCCGACGGGCTCGGCCTCGACCCCCGCATCGCCTGCGTCACCGGCGACGACCTCATCGACCGGGCCGAGGAACTCGACCTGGGCTCCCCCCTGACCGCCAACGCCTACCTGGGCGCCTTCGGCATCGCCGCCTGCCTGCAGGCGGGCGCCGACATCGTCGTCACCGGCCGCGTCACCGACGCCTCACTGACAGTGGGCCCGGCCGCCGCCCACTTCGGCTGGACCCCCGGGGACCTGGACGCCCTGGCCGGGGCCACCGTCGCCGGGCACGTCATCGAGTGCGGCACCCAGGCCACCGGCGGCAACTACGCCCTGGCCGCCGGACTCCTGCGCGAGGGCCGCGACCTGGACCGCCCCGGCTTCCCCCTCGCCGAGATCCACGCCGACGGCAGCGCCGTCATCACCAAGCACCCCGGCACCGGCGGCGCCGTCACCACCGGGACCGTCACCTCCCAGCTCGTCTACGAGATCGCCGGAGCCCGGTACCCCGGCCCCGACGTCACCGCCCGCTTGGACACGGTGCGCCTCACCCCGCAGGGGCCCGACCGCGTCCTGCTCAGCGGAACCCGCGGCGAGGAGCCGCCCCCCGACCTCAAGGTCGGCCTGACTAGGCTCACGGGCTTTCGCAACGAGGTCGAGTTCCTGGTCACCGGCCTGGACGCCGAAGCCAAGGCCGCCCGGGCCGAACGCCAGATGCGCGCCGCCCTGGCCGACCGCGCGCCCGACGACCTGCGCTTCACCCTCGCATCCGCCCAGGACCCCCACGGCGACACCCAGGACGCGGCCACCGCCCGCCTGCGCGCGGTGGCCCGCGACCACGACCCCGCGGTCGTGGGCCGCTCCTTCGGCGCGGCCGCCGTGGAACTGGCGCTGGGCAGCTACGCCGGGTTCCACCTCACCGCGCCGCCGCGCGACGCCCGCCCCGACGGGGTCGCCGCCACGCACGCGCTCGTGCCCGCCTCCGAGGTCGCCCACACCGCGATCCTGCCCGACGGGGCGCGGGTGCCCGTCGCGCCCGCGCCACGCACCCGGGCCCTGGCCGAGGTCGCCGAGCCCCCGTTGCCCGAACCCCTGCCCCGGGGCCCCGCGCGCCCGGTCCCGCTCGGCCTGGTCCTCGGCGCGCGCAGCGGAGACAAGGGCGCCGACGCCAACCTGGGCGTGTGGGTGCGCGGCGGGAAAGCCTGGCGTTGGCTGGCCACCACCCTGACCGCCGACCTGCTGCGCGAACTCCTGCCCGAGACCGCCGGACTGCGCGTCACCCGGCACCTGCTGCCCAACCTGCGCGCCGCCAACTTCTGGATCGAGGGTCTGCTCGCCCCCGGCACGGCGCGCCGCGAGGGCGTGGACCCCCAGGCCAAGGGGCTCGGCGAGTGGCTGAGGGCCCGCCGCGTCCCCGTTCCCGAGGCCGTGCTGGCGGAGGTGGAGCGCTCGTGAGCGTGCCCGAGACCGTGGTCGCCCCCGTTCCCGAGACCGTTTCGACGGAGGGGAGCCGACCGTGAGCGTGCTCAGGACCGGGATCGACACCGCCTCGCCCGCCTTCGCCGAGGCCCGCGAGGCGATGCTGGCCGAGCTCGCCGAGATCGAAGCCGAGCACGCCAAGGCCCTGGCCGGGGGAGGGCGGCGCTATGTGGAGCGCCACCGCGCCCGGGGCGGCCTGCTGGCCCGCGAGAGGATCGAACTCCTGCTGGACGAGGGCAGCCCCTTCCTGGAGCTGTCGCCGCTCGCCGCCTGGGGCAGCGACTTCCACGTCGGCGCCAGCCTCGTCACCGGCGTGGGCGCGGTCTCCGGCGTGGAGTGCGTGCTGGTGGCCAACGACCCCACCGTGCGCGGCGGCTCCAGCAACCCGTGGACCCTGAGGAAGACCGCCCGGGCCGCCGAGATCGCCGAACGCAACCGGATGCCGCTGATCAGCCTGGTGGAGTCCGGCGGCGCCGACCTGCCCACCCAGAAGGAGATCTTCATCCCGGGCGGCCGGGCCTTTCGCGACCTGACCCGCCTGTCCGCCGCCGGAGTCCCCACCGTCGCGCTGGTCTTCGGCAACTCCACCGCCGGGGGCGCCTACGTCCCCGGCATGAGCGACCACGTGGTCATGGTGCGCGAGCGCTCCAAGGTGTTCCTGGGCGGCCCGCCGCTGGTTCGGGCGGCCACGGGCGAGGAGAGCGACGACGAGTCGCTGGGCGGGGCCCGCATGCACGCCGAGGTCTCCGGCCTGGCCGACCACCTGGCCGAGGACGAGCGCGACGCGATCCGTCTCGGACGGCGCATCGTGGCGCGCCTGGGCCACCGCAAGGCGGGGCCCGCCCCGCGCCCGTCGGCGCCCGAACCCCTGTACCCGGACGAGGACCTGCTCGGGATCATGCCGCCCGACCTGCGCGTGCCCGTGGACCCGCGCGAGATCATCGCCCGCATCGTGGACGGCTCGGTTTTCGACGAGTTCAAGCCCTCCTACGGCGGCGGCCTGGTCACCGGCTGGGCCGACCTGCACGGCTACCCCGTGGGCGTGCTCGCCAACGACCACGGCGCGCTCTTCAGCGCCGAGGCCCAGAAGGCCGCCCAGTTCATCCAGCTCGCCAACCGCTCCCACACGCCGCTGGTGTTCCTGCACAACACCACCGGCTACATGGTCGGCCGCGAGTACGAGCAGGGCGGCATCATCAAGCACGGCTCGATGATGATCAACGCCGTCTCCAACAGCACCGTCCCCCACTTCTCGGTGCTCGTGGGCGCCTCCTACGGGGCCGGCCACTACGGGATGTGCGGGCGGGCCTACGACCCGCGCTTCCTGTTCGCCTGGCCCAGCGCCCGCTCCGCCGTCATGGGCCCCCGCCAGCTCGCCGAGGTGCTGTCCACCGTCGCCCGCCAGTCCGCCGCCGGGAAGGGGCAGCCCTACGACGAGGACCGGGACGCCGCCCTGCGGGAGATGGTGGAGCGCCAGATCGAGGCCGAGTCGCTGCCCCTGTTCCTGTCCGGGCGGGTCTACGACGACGGCGTCATCGACCCCCGCGACACCCGCACCGTCCTGGGCCTGTGCCTGTCCTACGCCCACAACGCCCCCGTCCGGGGCACCGACCGCTTCGGCGTCTTCCGAATGTGAGGAGACCTTGGACCACACGCCCTCCGCCGGGCCTTCCGGTCGGCTCGCGCAGCCGCGCCCCGTCACACGCCTCCTGGTCGCCAACCGGGGCGAGATAGCCCGCCGTATCATGCGCACCTGCCGCTCCCTGGGCATCGCCACCGTCGCCGTGCACGCCCCCGGCGAGGAGGGCGCCGCGTACGTGGACGAGGCTGACACCGCCGTGCGCCTGCCCATGCCCGAGGGGCGCGGCCCCGTGGACGCCTACCTCGACCCCGACGCCGTGGTGGCCGCCGCCGGCGCCTGCGGAGCCGACGCCGTCCACCCCGGCTACGGCTTCCTCTCCGAGAACCCCGCCCTGGCCAGCGCCGTCACCGGCGCCGGACTGACCTGGATCGGCCCCCCGGCCGAGGCTGTCGAGAGCATGGGCGCCAAGACCCGCGCCAAACGCATCGCCCGGGACGCCGGTGTGCCCGTCGCCGACGCCCTGGACCCCGCGCAGGTGCGCCCCGAACACCTGCCCGTGCTGGTCAAGGCCGTCTCCGGCGGCGGCGGACGCGGCATGCGCGTGGTCCGCGACCTGGCCGACCTGCCCGCAGAGGCCGCCGCCGCCCGGGCCGAGGCGGCCTCCGCCTTCGGTGACCCGGCGGTGTTCTGCGAGCCCTACGTCCCCCGCGGCCGCCACGTCGAGGTGCAGCTACTGGCCGACACCCACGGCACCGTGTGGGCCCTGGGCGAGCGCGACTGCTCCGTCCAGCGCCGCCACCAGAAGGTCATCGAGGAGACGCCCGCCCCCGGCCTGACCGACGACCTGCGCGAGCGCCTGCACGGGGCCGCCCGCCGCCTGGCCCGCGCCATCGGCTACACCGGCGCCGGGACGGCCGAGTTCCTCGTCCCCGTGGGGGAGGAGGGCTTCGGCGAACCGGTCTTCCTGGAGATGAACACCCGGCTCCAGGTCGAACACCCCGTCACCGAGTGCGTCACCGGGCTGGACCTGGTCGAGTGGCAGATCCGCGTCGCCGAGGGTGAAGCCCTGCCCGGTGGCGGCCCGCCCGCGCCGCGCGGCCACGCCGTCGAGGCCCGCCTGTACGCCGAGGACCCCCGCGACGGCTGGCGGCCCCGCACCGGCGTCCTGCACGCCTTCGACGTCCCCGCCGACACCCGCTTCGCCGCGCCGCCCGCCTTCGGGGTGCGCCTGGACAGCGGCGTCGAACCCGGCGACACCGTCGGCGCGGACTTCGACCCCCTGCTTGCCAAGGTCGTCGCCCACGGGCGCGACCGCCGCGACGCGCTGCGCCGCCTGGCCGCGGCCCTGGCCGCCGCGCGCGTTCACGGGGTGGGCACCAACCGCGACCTGCTCGTGCGGGCGCTGCGCCACCCCGCGTTCGCCGGGGCCGAGGCCCGCCCCGAGGGACTGCACACCGGCTACCTGGACGGCGACCGCCTCAGCGCCCTCGTCCAGCCCCTGGCCGACCCCGCCGCCGAACGCCTCGCCGCGCTGGCCGCGTCCCTGTCCGCAGCCGAGGCCGCCCGCACCGGCACCGCCGCCCCCGCCGGGGTGCCCGCCAACTGGCGCGCACTGCCCTCCCAGCCATTCGTCCGCCAGCACGACGTCGACGGCGACGAGGCGAGGCGGACCACCACCGCCTACCGCACCCTGAGAGGGTCCTACCTGCCCGAACAGGCCGGGGTCCGCGTGCTCTCGGCCGCGCCCGACCGGGTGGTCCTGGAGGCGGACGGCCTGCGCCGCGCCTTCGACGTCCACCGCCCCGACGCGGGCGGCGACGTCCACGTCGACTCACCCCTGGGGTCGGTCGCCCTCACCCCCGTCGACCCCCTGCCCGAACCCGAGGCCGGGGCCGGTCCCGGCGCCCTGCCCGCTCCCATGCCCGGCACGGTCACCGCCGTGGAGGTCGCCGTGGGCGAGCGGGTCGGGCCCGGACAGACCCTGCTGCGCATGGAAGCCATGAAGACGGAGCACCGCGTCACCGCCCCCGCCGCCGGTGCCGTCCGGGAGATCCCGGTCGCGGCGGGGCAGAGGGTGCCCGCCGGGGCGCTCCTCGCCGTCCTCGACTACGAAGGGGCCACGCCGTGACCGGTGCCATGACCTTCAGCGAACCCGCCGAGCGCGCCGACCTGCGCGCCGCCGTGTCCGCGTTCGCCGCGGGGTACGGGTCCGAGTACTACCGGGCCCGCGCCAAGGAGGGCGCCTACCTCACCGAGCTGTGGCGCGAGGCGGGCGGACTCGGCTACCTCGGCGTCAACATCCCCGAGGAGTACGGCGGCGGAGGCGGCGGCATCGGCGACCTGGCCGCCGTCCTGGAGGAGTTCAGCGCGGTCGGCTGCCCCACCCTGATGATGGTGGTCTCCCCGGCCATCTGCGGCACCGTCCTGTCCCGCTTCGGCACCCCCGAGCAGCGCGGGCGCTGGCTGCCCGGCCTGGCCACGGGCGAGACCATCATGGCCTTCGCCATCACCGAGCCCGACGCCGGGTCCAACTCCCACCGCATCACCACCACCGCCCGGCGCGACGGCGGGGGCTGGGCGCTCAACGGCCGCAAGACCTTCATCTCGGGCGTGGACGTGGCCGACGCCGTCATGGTCGTCGGACGCGTCCGGGACGAGGACACCGGGCGCCTGTCCGCCGCGCTGTTCGCGGTGCCCACCGACTCCCCGGGGTTCGAGGCCCGCCGGATCGAGATGGACCTGGTCAGCCCCGACCACCAGTACCAGCTGTTCCTGGACGACGTGCGTCTGCCCGCCGACGCCCTGGTCGGCGACCCCGGGGCCGGGCTCCTCCAGCTCTTCGCCGGACTCAACCCCGAGCGGATCATGGCCGCGTCCCTGGCCGCGGGCAGCGCCCGCCACGCCCTGGACAAGGCGGTGGCCTACGCCAGGGAGCGCACCGTCTGGCGCGACACCCCCATCGGCGCCCACCAGGGGCTGGCCCACCCGCTGGCCCAGGTCAAGATCGAGCTGGAGCAGGCCCGCCTGATGACCCAGCACGCGGCGCTCCGCTACGATTCCGGCGACGACGCGGGGGCGGGGGAGGCGGCCAACATGGCCAAGTACGCCGCCGCGGAGGCGTGCGTGCGCGCGGTCGACCAGGCCGTGCAGACCCTGGGCGGCAACGGCCTGGCCAGCGAGTACGGGCTGGGAGCGGCGATCGCCGCCGCCCGCCTGGCGCGCATCGCGCCGGTGAGCCGGGAGATGGTGCTCAACTACGTGGCACAGCGGTCCCTCGGACTGCCCAGGTCGTACTGAGCGGTCGGCGCGCGCACACGGGCCGCCTCAGGGACGCGGGGACGGAGGGAAGCAGCGACGTGGAAACCGGGGCCGACGACCGCGAGCCGCGCCAGGAACGCAGCCGGGCCACCCGCGCCCGGCTGCTGGAGGCCGCCGTGGCCTGCCTGGCCGAGGAGGGCGCGGCCGGCGCCACCGTGGGCGCGGTCGCGCGTCGGGCCGGGGTGTCGCGCGGCGCCGCCCAGCACCACTTCCCCACCCGCGAGGACCTGTTCCTGGCCGTGCTTCGGCACATGCTCGACAGCCGCGGCGCGGAGCTGCGGCGCGGCGCGGCGGCCGTCCCCGAGGGCGGAGGCCGCACCGAGGCGGTCGTGCAGATGGTCGTGGACGCCTTCACCGGAACGGACTTCCGCGCAGCCCTCCAACTGTGGTCGGCCGCCGCCAGCGACCCCGTCCTGCGCGAGCGGATCGTCCCCATGGAGGAGCGGATGGGCCGGGAGATCCACCGGGCCGCCGTGGAGCTGCTGGGCGTGGACGAGTCGGTCCCCGGGGTCCGCGAGACCGTCCAGGCCACCCTCGACCTGGCACGCGGCCTGGGACTGGCCAATCTGCTCACCGACGACGGGCCCCGGCGGCGCCGGATCGTGCGCCAGTGGGCGCGCACCCTGGACGGGCAGCTGCGGACCCCGGCACCGTGAACCGGCTACCTCGGCGGCACGGAGCGTGTTTATCATCGAAGCGACGGGACCACGGGCCCGCGACGAACGTCATCCCCGGACCGGACAAGGCGGTGTGAAGGTGAGCGCGGATGCGGGCAGGGACCTTCCGGACCTGGCCAGGCGGGCGCTGGACGCCTTCGCCGAGAGCGCCTCGCGCCGCAGGGACCGCGACGCCCTGATGGACAACGCCTTCGCCGCCCTCTTCGCCCTGTACCGGGCGACCACGCCCGCCCAGCGCAGGTCCCCCGGCGGCCAGGAGTTCAGCGCCACCCTGGCCGAGCTTCTGGTGGGCGGCAGCAACCCCGACCGGCTCGGCCTGTACGTGGTCCGCACCCAGACCGCGGCCGAGAACGGCGAGCACGAGGCCTACCGCCCCGCCTGCTGGCGGCGGTCCATGCTGGAGCTGCTCGGCGAGGAGTTCGTGCCCTGGGAGGCCTTCCTGCGCCCCGGCGACCTGGATGCCCTCCCGCGCATCGACGAGGCCCTCACCGCGGTGGCGGGCCGGGCGCGGCCGGTCAACGACGAGGAGGTTCCCTCCTGGGTGCCCGAGTCGCACTGGTGGTGGTGGGAGCCCGCCCGCCAGCGCGGCGGGGAGGTACCCGAACGCCGGGACAGCGGCACCCTGGACGCCGTCGCGGACTGACCCCGGCCGCGCCGGCTCCCGCGTGCGCAGCGGCCCTGCCTCACGCACCGGCTGAAGCGGTCCTGGCGGCGACGAGGTCCCGGTACCAGGCGAAGGAGTCCTTGGGGGCGCGCTCCTGGGTGGCGTGGTCCACGTGCACCAGCCCGAAGCGCTGGTGGTAGCCCTCGGCCCACTCGAAGTTGTCGGTGAGCGTCCACACGAAGTACCCGCGCACGTCCGCGCCCCGCTCCCGCGCGGCCTCCACGGCGGCCACGTGCCCCTCCAGGTAGGCGATCCGCTCGGGGTCGGCGATCCGCCCGCCGGGGGAGACCCGGTCCTCGTAGGAGCAGCCGTTCTCGGTGACGTACAGCGGCGGCAGGGCCTCGCCGTGGCGCTCGCGCAGCAGGTCGATCATCCTGCCCAGCCCCTCGGGCGCCACCGGCCACCCGAAGGCCGTCACGGGCGCCCCGCAGACCTCGCCGAACCCGAACGGCAGCCCCGACCCCCCGTCGGGCGCGGTGGCCACGGTGGGGTTGTAGTAGTTGACCCCGAGGCCGTCCGCGCTGCCCGCGATCGCCTTCAGGTCGCCCTCCCGCACGCCTGGGACCTCCGCGACCCCGAAGGCCGACAGGTCCGGGTAGGCGCCGGTCAGCACGGGGTCGGTGAACAGCCGGTTGTGCAGGGTGTCGTAGGCGTGCGCGGCGGCGGCGTCGGCCTCGGAGCCGGTGGCGGGGCGGACGGGGGAGTAGTTGTTGGTGAGCAGCGCCTCCAGGCCGCGCGAGCGCAGCTCCCCGGCGGCCAGCCCGTGCGCGAGCAGCATGTGGTGGGCCACCCGCATCACCTCGGGCACCGCCAGGGTCCGCCCCGGGGCGTGGACGCCGAGCGCGTGCCCGTAGGTGGTGTGCACCAGGGGCTCGTTCAGGGTGATCCACCGCTCCACCCGGTCGCCGAGGCGCTCGGCCGCCGCAGCGGCGTACTCGGCGAACGCGTGCGCCGTGCCGCGTTCGCTCCAGCCGCCCGCCTCCTCCAGCGCCTGGGGCAGGTCCCAGTGGAACAGCGTCGGCACCGGTGTGATCCCCCGGGCCAGCAGGGCGTCCACCAAGCGGTCGTAGAAGTCCAGACCGGCCCCGTTCACCGCGCCGCGCCCGGTCGGCACGACCCGGGGCCAGGCGAGCGAGAACCGGTAGGCGTTCACCCCGAGCCGGTCGAGCAGGTCCACGTCCTCGGCCCACCGGCGGTAGTGGTCGCAGGCCGTGGCCGGGCTGTGCCCGTCGCGGACCGCGCCCGGGCGCTCGGCGAAGACGTCCCACACCGACGGGCCGCGCCCGTCCGCGTCGAGGGCGCCCTCGATCTGGAAGGCGGAGGAGGCCACTCCCCACAGGAACGGTGACGACATGGACGGTACCTGCCTTTCGCTGCGGCTGACGGGGTGAACGGGGCGGATGCGCGTGGGACGGAAGGCGCGGGACCGGCTTCGGGGTCCTGGCGCGCTGCCCGAGCCCGGTGCGCGGACCCACCGTGCCGGGAGGGTTCCGGGGCGGGCCGGACGCGCGGGACGGCGGGGACTCACGCCACGCCCCGGATCCGCCACACCAGCACCGCGCCCAGCAGGCTGAGCAGTCCGCACACGGTGTACAGGACCGGGTAGCCGCCCAGGTGGACCACGATCGGACCGGCCAGGGCCGGGGCGATGACCTGTGGTCCGGCGCTGGCGATGTTGACGATCCCCAGGTCCTTGGCCCGACCGCCCGCGTTCGGCAGGACCTCGGTGACCAGGGCGTTGTCCACGGAAAGGTAGACGCCGAAGCCGACCCCCAGGACCACCGCGCACACCAGGCTCATCGGCCACGTCGGAAACGCGGCGACCAGGAACGCGGGCACGGCCGAGACCACCCCGGACAGGCACACCATCCCCCGGCGGCGGCCGATGCGGTCCGAGACCAGACCGGCCGGCACGGTCGTGGCCACGACCGCCGCAGTGTAGACGGCGATCAGCACCAGCAGCCCGTCCGCGGCCGAGGAACCTGGGAACAGCTCCTCGTAGCCCACCGCGTCGGTGAGGAAGTAGAGCAGGTAGAGGGTGAACACGGCGTTGCCCGTCTGCATGAGGAAACGGGTCAGCCACGCCCAGCCGAAGTCGGGGTGGCGGCGCGGGGACACCCACAGCCCGCGCGTGAACCCGCTCCAGGAGGGGCGCGCCTGCCGGGGCAGCGGCGGGTCGGGGGCCAGCAGCGCGAACGGCAGGACGCACAGGACGGTCAGCGCGCCGAGGAGGGTGTAGCCGGGGGCGATCCCCGTGACCACGACGGTCACCAGCAGCACCGCCACCACCACGCCCGCCGACTGCGGTACGCCGATCCACCCCGAGACCGCGCCGCGTTGGCGGACCGGCACGTGGTCGGGCACGGCCGCGAGCAGGGTCGCGTTCAGGCAGGACAGCGCGGCCTGGACGAAGGACCACCCCACCAGGACGCCGAGGACGCCGTCCTGCCGACCGAGCACCACCAGGCCCAGGCCGCCCAGGATCGCGCCGGCCAGGATCCAGGGGCGCCGGCGCCCGAACCGGCCGGTCGTCCGGTCGGACAGGGCCCCGGCCAGCGGGGTGCCCAGGGTGGAGCAGGCCGCGCCCGCCCCGGTCACCCAGGCCAGGGCGGTCTCCTTGGCGTCGGGCGCGAGCAGGCCGACCTGTTCGGGCAGCAGCACCTGGAGCGGACCGAAGAAGGCCGTCCACATGCCGAGGTTGGCCAGGCTGATCCCGGCCACCCACAGGCGGCGCACGGGCCGGGCGGGCTCGGCGAGCGCGGCGGGTGTTCGCGGGTCGGGTGAGGAGGACTGCGCGGGGGGTGGGCGCACGTGTGACCTGCCTAACATGAATGTCTCTCATGTTAGGGGGGCCGCTCCGCCGAGGAAAGGCCCGCGGCGGGGTCGGTTCGCGGTCCGCCGGCGCGGTCCCGGGGCCGGCCGTGCGCGGCGGCGGATCCGGCGCTTCAGTCAGTAATCGAGTTCGACCGACTCCGCGTAGTGCACCCGCATGTCCATGACCTCGCCGATGTGTCCCGCCTGGCCGGGGCCCTCCTCCGGTGCGTAGTGGGCGACCACGCCACCGCGCCACTCCTCCAGGCCCTCGACCCGCCGTCTGAGCAGGTCGACCGCCTCCCGCCGGGGCAGGTCCACGATGAAGCCCAGACCGGCCGAGAGCACGTCCGTGTGCGTGTCGTGCGAGGACAGGGCCCGGCGCAGCAGGGCGAAGTACTCCCGGGAGCCCTCACCGGTGATCTCGTACTCGGGCCGGGGCGGCCCCCGGAGGTGGAGGGAGCGGTCTCGTGGGCGTGCAGCAGACCCTGCCGGGCCATCTGCTTGAGCGCGTGGTGGACCGACCCCGGCTTGGCGTTGGACCACTCGTGCGCGCCCCAGGACTCCAGGTCGGCCCGCACCTGGTAGCGGTGCGCCCGCCCCCGCAGGCGGACAGCCCCCGGGACCAGCAGCCGGATGGCCGACATCCACCCCCCTCATCCCACCAGCGCGTCCGCGCCCTTCGGCGGTACGCGCCCTTCGACTCCGACCAGCCAATCCCCGCGCCCGGCGCCGCCTCCCCCGTGCCCTGACCGGTCTCGGCAGGGGGAGAGGAGGGGGCTCAGCCGCGTCCGGGGACCGGGTCGCCCTGGCGGGCGTGCTCGCCGCCCAGCGCGATCGGCGCGGCCAGCCACTCGTCGCGCAGGCCGAACGCGTTCACCAGCCGCACGGCGTAGGGGCGCAGGCCCCGGCACAGGTCGTTGACCGCCTGGGTGACCGCCTTGGCCCGCGAGGTGGAGAGCCGCTCGTGCTCCAGGAACCAGGCGCGGTTCTCCTCGACCACCGACATCACGTACAGGTCGCACAGCCGGCTGAGCAGCTTGGCGGTCGCGGTGTCCCCGCAGCGGTCGATCCCCGCCACGAACGCCTCCAGGACCACCCGGTCCATGTGCGCGCGGCCCGCGGCGAGCACGTGGTCCTGGGCGCGGTTGAACACGTCGAAGGCGTCCTCGCCGTTCCTGCCGGACCTGCGCAGCCGTGCGGCCAGGCCCTCGACGACGTGCTTCTCGCGGTCCTCCAGCAGCTCCAGTTGCCAGCCCCGGTTGTACAGGCTGGCCTCCTCTCCGCGCCCCGGGGCGGCCGCGACGAGCCGCTCGATCAGCGGGATCGCGGCGGTGCGCTCGATGACCGTCTCGAAGACCTTGCCCGCCATGAACCGGGCCAGCCCAAGCTGGTCCAGGTCGCCGAAGGAGTCCTTGAAGTTGGTCAGCAGGCCCTTGGTGAGCTGCTGGAGCAGGACCGTGTTGTCGCCCTCGAACGTGGTGAAGATGTCGGAGTCGGCCTTGAGCTGCGGAATCCGGTTCTCGGACAGGTAACCGGCACCGCCGCACGCCTCGCGGCAGGTCTGGATGGTCTGGCTGGCGTGCCAGGTGGCCACCGCCTTGAGCCCGGCCGCCCGCGACTCCAGTTCGCGCTGGGCGTGTTCGTCGCGCTCGGGGGAGCGGGACAGTTCGTGCAACCGGGTGACCAGCTCCTCCTGCGCGAAGTGCAGCGCGTAGGTGCGGGCCAGGGCGGGCAGCAGCTTGCGCTGGTGCGCCAGGTAGTCCAGGACGCGCACCTCCCGCTCGGGCCGCCCCTCGCCGTCGGGCCGGGTGAACTGGCGGCGGGTGTCGCCGTAGCGCACCGCGATGGTCAGCGCGGCCTTGGCCGCGCTCCCCGCGCCGCCCGCCACGCTGATCCGGCCCCGGACCAGCGTTCCGAGCATGGTGAAGAAGCGTCGGCCCTTGCTCCCGATGGGGCTGGAGTAGGTGCCGTCGGCGGCCACGTCCCCGTACCGGTTGAGCAGGTTGGTGCGCGGCACCCGGACGCGGTCGAACTCCAGCCGTCCGTTGTCCACGCCGTTGAGCCCGGCCTTGGGTCCGCAGTCGCCGATGCGCACGCCCGGCATCGGCCTGCCCCGCCCGTCCCGGATCGGGACCACCAGGGCGTGCACGCCGTGCTCCTCGCCGCCGGTGCTCAGCTGGGCGAACACCACCGCCAGGCGGCCGTCGCGGGCCGCGTTGCCGATGTAGTCCTTGCGCGCAGCCTCGTCGGGGGTGTGGACCACGAACTCCTCGGTTTCGGGGTCGTAGACGGCCGTGGTGCGCAGGCCCTGCACGTCCGAGCCGTGTCCGGTCTCGGTCATCGCGAAGCAGCCGGGCAGCTCCATCGACATCGTGCCGGGCAGGTACTCGGCGTGGTGGGCCTCTGTGCCCAGGGCGCTGATCGCACCGCCGAACAGCCCCCACTGCACTCCCATCTTCACCATGAGCGACAGGTCGTTGACCAGCATCTCGAAGCCGACCACGGACGCGCCGACGTCGTCGCGGCCGCCCACCGAGGCGGGGAAGCCGTAGGAGGGCAGGTCGGTCTTGGCCAGGGCTTTGATCTGGGTGAGCGTGCGGGCGCGGTGCTCCTCCACGGACAGCCCGTACACGGGGGCGTACAGGTCTCCCCGCAGGGCGTCGCGCATGTGTTCGCGCACGTGGGCCCAGCGGCCGTCGAGGAGGCCGCGCAGCTCGGCCTCGTCCACCCTCAGCGCCTGTTCGTTCATGTGCTCCCCCTGTGGTCCTGGCTGACGCGGCCCGGTCCGTGCCCGCCGCCGGAAGGGGCGGGCCGCGCACGGAACCGTACCCGCGGGTACACGACCAACGTTAGGGGCGGGTGGGAAGTCAGACGGCCAGGGAGGCGGTCGCGGGGTCCCGGGAAGCGGTCGCGTCGGCGTCCACCCGGCGCAGGAGTTCGTCCAGGGACAGGCCGAGCGCGGCGGCGATCGCCGCGACCGTGAAGAACGTGGGGGTGGGGATGCGCCCGCCCTCGATCTTGCGCAGGGTCTCGACCGAGATCTGGGCCTCGCGCGCGACGTCGACCATCGTGCGCTCCGCGCGGGCCCGGCGGAGCAGGGTGCCCAGCAGACGCCCGCGCTCGATCTGGTCTGCGGTCAGCGGTTCACGCACCATGCGTCGAGTCTAACGCCACGTCCCCGGGCCATATATGGATACCGCCGGTCCCACCCCCACGCCGTGATCTTGTACTCATAGCGTGTCTCGACCGCCCAACCTCGCTATAAGTACAAGATCACCGCAGATCAGAGCCGTGCGTCGCACCGACGACGGTTCCGGCCGGCCTACTGGCGCGTGGTCACGAGAGGGCGGGTGAAGCCCGCCATGCGCGGGTGGAAGGTCACCGGGAACCCGGGGCTGAACGCCGAGAGGCCCTCCCGCACCCGTTGGTCCGGCTCGCCGTACACCTCGAAGCTCACGACCGAGCAGTGCTCGTTGACCGCGCGGATGTAGGGGTCGGACAGGCTCCAGTGGGTGAGGACCGCCTCGGAGTCCGCGTAGAGCTGGAAGCTGTGGGCCAGCATGTTCTCCTCGTCGAGGAAGACCTCCACCATCAGCTGCGGGGCGTGCTCCTCGGTGAAGGCGACCGCGGACTCGACTGCTTCACGGTACTGCGCCAGGTGGCCGTCGGTGACGCGCATGGTGTTGTGGAACAGGAGCGTCTCGCCGTGTGTGGTGTCCATGGCCGCCATCCTTCTTCCTGAAGCAAGGTTGAGGTCAAGGGCGGTCGGACACCGAACCGCCGTCCGGCCGGGGCGGGGCCCGGCGGCGCGGGGGCCAAGCG
>NZ_LEKI01000049.1:0-33903 GCF_001029525.1 Nocardiopsis sp. RV163
CCTCACCCCAGACGACCCGGACGCCCCCGCCGCCCGGAACACGGCAGCAGGCAGGAAAGCGAAGACGTGACACCGACGGAATCCACCGCCAGGCGCGAACCGGAGGATTCCAGCACACCACCTTCCACCGGCCCCGGCGGCGCCGATCCCCGCCTCCTGGCCCGGCTCAAGGTCCTCACGGTGTGCCTGCTCCTGGGAGCGCTGGCCGCCAGCATCGACCCCGGCAGGATCGTCAGCGACACCAAGCTGGACCTGACGGCCGACCCCCTGGGGTTCATGGAGCGCGCCCTGCACCTGTGGGACGCCTCCTACTTCGGCCAGATCCAGAACCAGGCATACGGGTACTTCTTCCCCAACGGCCCCTTCCACCTGCTGTTCGACCTGCTCGGCACGCCCGACTGGCTCATCCAGCGCCTGTGGATGGCGGTTCTGCTCGTCGCCGCGTTCACCGGGGTGTACAAGGTCGCCGGGGCGCTGGGCATCGGCACCGTCGACACCCGCATCCTGGCCGGGGTCGCCTACGCGCTGGCCCCCCGCGTGCTGACGCTGCTGTCCTACAACTCCGCCGAGTTGCAGCCCATGCTGCTCATGCCGTGGATCCTGCTGCCGCTCGTGCTCGGGGCCCGGCACGGCCGTCCGCCCGCCCGCATGGCACTTCTCTCGGGTCTGGCCTTCCTGCTGTGCGGGGGCACCAACGCCGCCTCCGAACTGGCCGTCCTGGTCGTCCCGGGGCTGTACCTGCTCACCCGGGCGAACGGTCCGCGCAAGTGGCGCCTGATCGCCTGGTGGACGGTCGCGCTGGTCCTCGCCTCGTTCTGGTACATCGCGCCGCTGCTCCTCATGGCGCGGTACGTGTTCTCGTTCATGCCCTACACCGAGGACGCCGCCGTCACCACCGGCGTCACCTCGCTGCTCAACGCGCTGCGCGGCACCTCCAACTGGATGGGCTTCCTGCCCGACCAGGGCAACACCGCGCTGCCCTCGGGGGCGGAGCTGTCCACCGCCCCCTGGCTGATCGCGGTCACCGCGCTGGTGGCGGGCCTGGGCCTGGCCGGGCTGGTCAACCGGCGCACCCCCGAACGGCTCTTCCTCATCGCCAGCCTCCTCGCCGGCACCGCCGTCATCGCCGCGGGCTTCACCGGCGACCTCACGGGCCCCTTCGCTGGGGCCGTGCGCGAGCTGTTCGACGGCCTCCTCTCCCCGTTCCGCAACGTGCACAAGTTCGACGCGCTCGTGCGCCTGCCCCTGGTGCTGGGCCTGGCCCACCTGCCCGTGGTCGTGGCCCGGGATCTGGCCGACCGCAGGGGCACGCCCGTGCCCGGGCGCGTGCGCCGTGCCGTCGCGGGCGCCACCGCCGCCGTCTTCGCGGTCACCCTCGTGCCCGTCGGCACCGTCGGGATCGCCCCCGCGGGCGGCTTCGCGCAGATCCCCGACTACTGGTACGAGGCCTCCGACTGGCTGGAGGCGCGCACCGACGAGCGCGGCATGACCATGGCCCTGCCCGGTTCGGCGCGCGGCGAGTACGAGTGGGGCCGTCCCATGGACGAACCCCTGCAACCGCTCTTCGAGGGGGCCTGGACCAACCACCAGATCATCCCGTGGGGCTCGGCGGGCGTCTCCCGCGTCACCCACGAGATCGACCAGCGCGTCTCCTCGGGCCGCGGCTCCGCCGGGCTCGCCGACACCTTCGCGCGCATGGGCGTCACCCACCTCCTCGTGCGCAACGACCTCCAGCGCACCGGCAACAACGGCGGCTGGCCCGCCCGCGTGCACCAGGCCCTGGCCGACTCGCCGGGCATCGCCCTGGCCGCCGAGTTCGGCCCGGTCATCGGCTCGCTGGACCACCAGTCCGCCTCCCAGTGGTTCGACCAGCCCTACCGGGCGCTGAGCGTGTACGAGGTGGAGGACGCCGCGCCCACCGTCGGCACCGTGCCCGCCGACGAGGTGCTGCGGGTCACCGGCGGCCCCGAGTCCGTGCTCCACCTGGCCGAACAGGGGGTGGTCGACGACGACCGCCCGATCCTGCTCGGGGACGACCCCGGGGCCGGGGAGGTCGCCGCCCGGGACACGATCGTCACCGACACCGCCCGCCGCCGCGAGGTGGTCTACTCCGACGTGCGTCGCAACGTGTCGGCCACCCTCACCGAGGACCAGGAGCTCGAACGAGACGTCCCGGCCCCCGACGTGCTCGACCCGGCCTGGGAGGACCACGTCGCCCACGCCGAGGACGTCGGGATCGCCTCGGTGAGCGCCTCCTCCGCCGAGAGCGGTGCGGGCGCGCGGGCCGCCGACCGCGACCCCGGGCACGCCCCGCACGCCGCGCTCGACGACGACCTCACCACCTCCTGGCGGTCCAGCGCCTTCACCGGAGCCCTGGGGGAGTGGATCGAGGTCGGGTTCGAGGAGCCCCAGGACCTCACCGGGCTCAGCGTCGCCTTCGAGCACCTGCCCGGCGAGCCGCCGCCCTCCCGGGTCACGCTCGTCACCGACGGCGGAGAGGCGCAGGTGCCCGTCGCCGAGACCGAGGAGCCCCAGGAGCTGACGGCCCCGCCCGGCGCGACCACAACGCTGCGCGTGCGCGTGGACGAGCTGGCCTGGGAGCCGGAGTACCGTTTCGGCACCCGGGTGGGCGTCGCCTCGATCTCCGTGCCCGGCCTGGAACCGGCCCGTACGCTGCGGGTGCCCGGTCCCGCCGACGCCGGAACGCTGCTGTTCACCGGCTCCACCGGCACCGCGCCCGGCTGTGTGGAGGGCTCGCACGTGTGGGTGTGCAACCCCGACCTCCAGGTGCAGGGCGAGGACGCGCGCCGCCTGGACCGCACGTTCGAGCTGTCGGCGGAATCGGCCTCGGCCCCGCACACGGTCTCGGGCGAGGTCGTGCTCACCGATCCCCGGGAGGCGGAGAACGCCGCCAACCGGGCCAGCCCGTACCCGAGCGTGACGGCCTCCTCCACGGCCGTGCAGCACCCCGCCGCCATGGGCAGGGGCGCGCTCGACGACGACGAGAGCACCGTCTGGTACCCGGACCCGGAGGAGAAGAACCCCTGGCTCGACATCGAGCTGGGCGCGCCCACCGGGATCGGGCACCTGGAGGTGGAGTTCCCCCGCGCCGACAGTGTGCTGCGGCCGATCCGGGTGACCGTCGAGGGCGGCGGAACGGTGCGCGAGGGCTGGCTTGACGGCAGCGGCCGGGTGGACTTCGCCGAGTTCACCGCGGAGGCGCTGCGGGTGACCTTCGAACGCCCCGAGGGGCAGGCCCTGGAGATCGGCACCGTCACCCTGCCCGGCGTGGACCCGGTGGAGCCGCTGCCCGGGGGCGACGCCTCCACCGCCTGCGGCTTGGGCCCCACGCTGCGGGTCAACGACCAGCGGGTGGAGACGCGGATCAGCCGGGGCACCCTCGCCGACCAGCTCACCGGCCGCCCGCTGCGCTACGAGAGCTGCACCGGCCTGGACCTGGTCGGGGGCGAGAACCGGATCGTGGTCGATCCGGGCAACCGCTACGAGGTGCGCTCGGCGCTGGTGGAGTCCGCCGACCCCGTCTCGGACCGCCCCGAGGTCACCATGGCCGAGGTGGAGCGGGTGCACGCCTGGGGCCCGGGCGAGCGCCGCTTCGACGTGGACGCGGCCGAGGACAGCCTGCTGGTGGTCAACGAGAACTTCAACGAGGGCTGGCGGGCCCGCCTGGAGGGGGCTGACGCCGCACTGGAGCCGATCCGGCTGGAGGGCTGGAAGCAGGCCTGGGTGCTGCCCGCGGGCAGCGCGGGCACCGTCACCCTGACCTACGCGCCCGACACCGCCTACCAACGGGCCCTGGCCGTGGGCGCCGCGCTGGCCGCGGCGCTGGTGGTCGCCGCCCTGTGGCCCAGGCGCCTGCTGCCCGGGGGAGCGGCGGCCGGGACCGCGGCCCCTCGGGGCTCCCGCGCCCTGCCCGACGCCGGCCCCGGGTGGCTGGGAAGGCGGGTCGTGCTGCCCTTGGGCCTGGCCTACGGGGTGTGGGTGGCCGGTGCGGTCGGAGCCGCCCTGGTCGCGGTGGTCCTGCTGTGCGTGTGGTGGCTCGGGCGCCGGGTACCCCGGAGGCTGCGGCACGCCAGACCGGGGCGGCCCTCCATGGGCGGGCGGACGCTGCCGCTCCTGGCGGGGCCCTGGCCGGTGGCGGTGTCGTTGGCGCTGGCCGGACTCTCCATGGGCGCGGGGACCTACCTGGCGCTGTACATGCCCTTCCACGACGTGACCGAGGTGCTCGGGGGAGCGCTGCGCGGCTGGGTCTCCCAACTGCTGTGCCTGCCCGCGCTGACCCGGCTCGTGCTGGCCCTCGGCCAGCCGGGCGACGGTGGGGACGCCGACGCCGATCCGCCGTCGGTCCGCGCCCGGGCTGTCGCCGCGAACGCCGGCGGCGGGGCTGACCGGCCCACTCCAACCGACGGTGCGACCGATGCGGCCGTTGGGGACGACGGTGCTGTCGTCGTCGGGGCCGACACGGCCCCGGAGAGACAGGGGACTGCGGCCGTTGAGGCTGCCGGTGCCGATACGGCTCCTGAGAGATACGGGGCTGGTGGTGACGAGGCCGTCGGGGCCAACGGCGCCGCCGGGGGTTCGGCGCCCCCCGTGAACGATGATGTCGACGGCGTTCCCCGCAGCGGGGGTTCCCCGGACGACGGCCGGTGGGAGAACGACCCCGAGGGGGCCCGGACATGAGCGCGCTCGGCGTCGGCGGGGCCGTCCCCAGCCAGGTCGGCCCCGAGCGCCGACCGGGGCGCTCCCTGCCCCGCGGCACCCTGCTGGTGGCCGTGGGCGCCTTCCTGCTCACCCTGGCCGCCCTGCTCCCGCTCTACGTGTACGAGCGGATGGCACTGCTGCCCGCCGGGGCCGAGTTCGACATCCGCATGCTGGACGAGGACGCCGGTTACCTTGACACCTCCACGTGGTCGTGGGTGGAGGCGGCCGAGCTCAGCCGTGTCACCCGGGTGGACGCCTCCGCGCACGGCGGCGACTGGTCGGCGTGGGAGGTGTCGGTGGACACCTCCGTGCCCGACCGGATGATCGACCACTGGAGCCGCCGCGTCATCGTCGACCGGGAGACCGGCCGGGCGGTCAACTGCTGCGGTGAGCACGTCGACGGCGACCGGGCGGTCCGGCAGGCGGGGCTGGTGCACTTCTGGCCGCCCGGCGGCGAGCAGGGCGAGTACCCCTTCTACGACGCAGAGGTGCGGTCCGCGCCGACACTGGAGTTCCAGGAGTGGGAGCAGGTGGCGGGGGTGCGGGTGCGCCGGTACAGCCAGTGGATCGAGTCCACCCAGGTGCCCGACTCGGCCCGCCCGGTACCCGCCTCCCTGTTCCGCTCCGGGGCCACGGGCACGGTCACCGCCACCCGCTGGCTGGAGGTCAGCCGGACGTTCTGGGTGGAACCGGTCAGCGGGATCGTGGTCAACGCCCACGAGACCCGCGCGGAGACCCTGCGCCCGCAGAACGACAGCGGTGAGGCGCCCCTGCTGTACGCGCGGCTGGTCCTGGCCGAGCAGCAGGTCGCGGCCCGGGCCGAGCAGGCCCGCGTGCGCTCGGTGCTGCTGCGAGCCCTCTCCTCGTGGGCCCCGTGGACGCTGGCACCGCTCGGCGGCCTGGCCGTGCTGGCCGGTCTGGTCCGGGCGCGGCGGGACCGGGACGCGGACGGGGGCGCGGAGCGGGACCCCGGCCGCGCGGAGGGGGAGCCCGCCGCACCGGCGCCTGGCTGAGGCCCGGCGGAACCGGTGGGCCGTGTCGGGTGCTCCGGTGCGGGGGACACCGGCGGATACGGGTGTTCGGGGAGGGAAGGAGCTGTTTCGGCCGTAGGATCACACCCATGTGCGGTCGTTATGCCCAGTCCAGGAACGTGCACCAGTTGCAACTCGCCTTCGGCCTGCCCGAGCAGGCCCTTCCCGAGGAGACCGATCCGCGGGCGTGGCCGCCGCTGGAGGAGTTGGACCCGGACTACAACATCTCGCCGGGCAGGCCGGTGTACGCCGTCCTCGGCCCGCCCCCGCAGGCCGAGGACCGGGGGGAGCCGGGGCCCCGCTCCCTGCACACCATGCGCTGGGGCCTGGTGCCCTCCTGGGCCAAGGACCGCAACATCGGCTACCGGATGATCAACGCCCGCAGCGAGACCATCGCCGACAAGCCCGCCTTCCGCACGGCCTTCCGGCGCCGCCGCTGCCTGCTGCCCGCCGACGCCTACTACGAGTGGCAGCTGATCGGCAGGGACGGGACCGTGCAGGCCAGCACCTCGCCGGTCACCGACCCCCACCACAAGAAGCGCAAGGCCAAGGCGGACAAGAAGCCCTACTCCATCCACTACCCCGACGACCGGCCCCTGGCCCTGGCGGGGATCTTCGAGCGCTGGCGCGACCCGGAGGCGGCCGAGGACGACCCCGCCGCGTGGGTGTGGAGCTGCGCCGTCGTCACCACCGAGGCCGCCCCCGAGCTCGCCCACATCCACGAGCGCATGCCCGTCGTCGTGCCCCCCGGGGACTGGGCGGCCTGGCTGGATCCGGCGACCGGGGCCGACGAGCTGGCCCACCTGCTCCAGGACACCCCGGCCGACCGCTTCGACGTGGACGAGGTCTCCACCGACGTCAACAGCATCAAGAACAACCGCCCCGACCTGCTCGAACCGCTCTCCGACACCGGGGGAGACGAGCCGCAGACGCTCTTCTGACCCGGGGGAGGACGGCACGAACCCGTGCCGTCCGCGCCGCCGGGGGTGGCGTGCGGGAGACACTTTTGTATCCCGGGGAGGGTGGACAGTCCCGCTCCGCGGCCGGATACAGTGTCGGGGGCCACACGGGCCGGGGCCGCCCCGGTCCCGCGTGCACGGGGCGCCCCAGGCGCCCCCACATCTTCATACGCAACGCGGGAGCTCGCGCCATGGCGGGCTGAGAGGGCGACTCAACGGTGTCGCCGACCGCAGAACCTGTTCGGGTAATTCCGACGTAGGGAGGCATGCCATGACGGCTCTCGACGGCCGCGACGTCAGTTCCACCGCCGACCACCGGGTGACCACAGGTCCCATCATGGGATCACGCAAGGTCTACCGGGAGGTCGCCACCCCCGAGGGGCACACCCTCCGCGTCCCGCAGCGCCGGGTGGAACTCGGCAACGGCAGCCACTTCGACCTGTACGACACCTCAGGCCCGTACACCGACGACACCGCGCACATCGACGTCCACCGGGGCCTGGCCCCCGCCCGCGCGGAGTGGGCCCACGCGCCCGCCCCCTCCGGCGGCGCGACCACCCAGCTCGCCCACGCCAAGGCCGGGACCATCACCGCCGAGATGAGGTTCGTGGCCGCCCGCGAGGGGGTGGACCCCGAGTTCGTCCGCCGTGAGGTGGCCGTGGGCCGGGCGGTCATCCCCGCCAACCGGTGCCACCCCGAGTCCGAGCCGATGATCATCGGCAAGAACTTCCTGGTCAAGATCAACGCCAACATCGGCAACTCCGCCGTCACCTCCTCCGTCCCCGAGGAGGTGGAGAAGATGGTGTGGGCCACCCGATGGGGGGCCGACACCGTGATGGACCTGTCCACCGGCAAGCGCATCCACGAGACCCGCGAGCGCATCCTGCGCAACTCGCCCGTCCCGATCGGGACCGTGCCCATCTACCAGGCCCTGGAGAAGGTCAACGGCGACCCGGCCGCGCTGAGCTGGGAGGTCTACCGCGACACCGTCATCGAGCAGTGCGAGCAGGGCGTGGACTACATGACCGTCCACGCGGGCGTGCTGCTGCGCTACGTGCCGCTCACCGCCCGCCGGGTCACCGGCATCGTCTCGCGCGGCGGCTCGATCATGGCGGCCTGGTGTCTGGCTCACCACCGGGAGAGCTTCCTGTACACCCACTACGAGGAGCTGTGCGAGATCCTCCGGGAGTACGACGTCACCTTCTCCCTCGGCGACGGGCTGCGGCCGGGGTCGATCGCCGACGCCAACGACGAGGCCCAGTTCGCCGAGCTGCGCACCCTGGGTGAACTCACCCACATCGCCCGCGCGCACGACGTGCAGGTGATGATCGAGGGGCCCGGGCACGTGCCGATGCACAAGATCGCGGAGAACGTGCGCCTGGAGGAGGAGCTGTGCGGCGAGGCGCCGTTCTACACGCTCGGCCCCCTGGCCACCGACGTCGCGCCCGGCTACGACCACATCACCTCCGCGATCGGCGCCGCCCAGATCGGCTGGCTCGGTACGGCGATGCTGTGCTACGTGACCCCCAAGGAGCACCTGGGGCTGCCCGACCGGGACGACGTCAAGACCGGCGTGATCACCTACAAGCTCGCCGCGCACGCCGCCGACCTGGCCAAGGGCCACCCCAAGGCGCAGGAGTGGGACGACGAGCTGTCCAAGGCGCGGTTCGAGTTCCGCTGGCAGGACCAGTTCCACCTGGCGCTGGACCCCGAGACCGCGCAGTCCTTCCACGACCAGACACTGCCCGCCGAACCGGCCAAGACCGCGCACTTCTGCTCCATGTGCGGGCCGAAGTTCTGCTCCATGAAGATCACGCAGGACGTGCGCAGGTACGCCGAGGAGAACGGGCTGGAGACGGTGGCCGCCATCGAGAAGGGCATGGCCGACAAGTCAGCGGAGTTCGCCGAGCAGGGTAAGCGGGTCTACCTGCCCCTGGCGGAGTAGGAGGCCGCGGACAGGGGCTGGGCCGCGCGTGGCCCGGCCCCCTCGGGGCCCACCGCCCCAAGACACGTGCTCTGCGGTCGGTGCCGGAGCCGAGTCCGCGGCGGTAGGTTTCCGGAACCCGGTACAGGCGGCTCGGGCCGTCGGAGTAGAACACACCCGCGTTGAGAAGAACGCCGGCCTCGTCCGCGTTCAGGCCCACAGCGCCGAGGTCTAAGGGGACCGTGGCGGAAGCTCCCAGCCCCTGGAGACGGATGAGGGGTCCTCCGACCGTGTGGTTCTCGGTACGGATGTCCCCGATCCTCATCCGGCTGCGTGGTTCCGGGGCCTTTCCCGGCCGGCACCCAGCCGAGCACTCCTGCCGACGCCTTCCCGCGGGGCGCGTTTCGGGGCTCCCCGGCGCCGCGTCGTGCGCCTGCTTCGCGAGTGTCCGCGAAGCGGCGCGAGCCCCTGCGCGGATGCGGGCGGAAACGTGTCCGGTAGGTGTTCATCGCCTGTCGACCATTCCCGGGAGGCGGCGGACCCGCGGAGCGGCGTGCAGGGGCGGGGCGCGCTGGCGGACACGCCCTAAGCGGGTTTGCGCGCGCTCGCCACGAGGTGCACGCCCACGTAGTCGTCGGACTCCGTGGCGCGCAGCTCCATCTCCACCAGGCGTCCCATCGACCTCGGGTCGCGCGCCAGCATCATCTCCACCGTGGAGGCGGACAGCACCGTTCGGGGCTTGATCCACTCCAGTTCCAGACCGGCGTCGGTGAGCGCCTCGGTGAGCTGCTCGGCCGTGAAGCACCGCGTGATGGAGCCGTCCGGCCAGGGCACCAGGAGCACGTCCGCGTCGGGAGCGTGGCTCAGCTCCGGCCAGCGGTCCTGTTCGGCCAGCATCGCCATGCCCAGCACCACCGAGTCCACGCACAGCAGGGCGCGGCCCCCCGGGCGCAGCACCCGGCCGACCCGGGCCAGCGCCTCCTCGGTGGCCAGGTGCCGGGACAGCACCCGGTTGTCGGCGATGACCCCGTCGAAGGAGTCCGGGGCGAAACTGCGCAGGAAGGCGGAGTCGCCGACCACGTGGCGCAGCCGTCCGCGCCGGGCGGGCCGGGGCACCACCGCGCGCCCGTTCACCAGGGTCAGCGGTCGGCGCACCGCCACGTCCACCGACGGCAGCAGTGTCACCACGTCGTGTCCGGCGGCCACCGCGCGCGGGGCGCCCTGGTAGTCCGCGCCGGAGAGGTCGAGCAGCAGGGAGGGGGTGTCGGGGAGCCACCGGGCGACCTGTGCCTCGGCGACCGCCCAGTAGAACCGCCAGTAGTCCGACAGGCGGTCGGGAGTGGCGAACTGGGCAGCCGTGGAACGGGGGCGGTCGGAGGCAGGGGTCGGGGACGGTCGCACGTGCACTCCTCTCCCATCCTTCAGGTGTCCTACCCGCACTCTGCCATGCCTCACCTCCGGTGACGGAGGTAAACGACGAAGTTCGCCCGAGGAGGGGACCTTCGTCCCACCGCGGCGCGGAATCAGCTCGGGCGAAGCGTTGTTCTCCCCTACACCGCGCCCGGATCAGCAGTGTCCGGGCGCGCCACACGCGAGTATGCGGGGAGGGCCGACAGACCATGCCGACAGCCGGGACGTGCCTGGAGCGCGAGGAGACGGTGTCGGCGCCACACGGCGCCGATGCGCGGTCCCGCGCCATGGGACCGTATCGTTGGGGTATGGACGCCCCAACCGGGACCAGCGCGAGGAGGCCGACGGGCTTGGAACAGGGCCAGGAGCAGGAGACAGCCGAGGAACGGGAAGAGCGCTTCGAGAGGGACGTGCTTCCCTTCCTCGACCAGCTCTACTCCGCGGCGCTGCGGATGACCCGTAACCCCGCCGATGCGGAGGATCTCGTACAGGAGACCTTCGCCAAGGCGTTCGGTTCGTTCCACCAGTTCAAACAGGGAACGAACCTCAAGGCGTGGCTCTACCGCATCCTCACCAACACCTTCATCAACTCCTACCGCAAGAAGCAGCGCGAACCGAAGCAGGCGGGGACCGAGGACGTCGAGGACTGGCAGCTGGCGCAGGCCGCGTCGCACACGGCGGCGGGCCTGAAGTCGGCTGAGGCCGAGGCGCTCGAACACCTCCCCGACACCGACGTCAAGCGGGCGCTCCAGGAGCTGCCCGAGGACTTCCGGATCGCGGTGTACCTCGCCGACGTCGAGGGCTTCGCGTACAAGGAGGTCGCCGAGATCATGGGGACGCCCATCGGGACGGTCATGTCCCGGCTGCACCGCGGGCGCCGCCAGCTCAGGTCGATGCTGGAGGAGTACGCGGTGGAGCGGGGGTTCCTGCCGGCGAGGGCGGCGGCCGAGGCCGGCGCGGTCGCCTCGGGGACGTCCCCGCGCGGACGGGGACAGGACGTCTCGGATCGAGGAGACCGGCAATGAGCGGCCACGGCGAACACAGCGACACCCCGTGCAGCGAGGTGCTCGCCAAGCTCTACACCTACATCGACGGGGAGCTGGAGGAGGGCAACTACGAACAGGTGCGCGAGCACCTGGACGGGTGCGGGCCCTGCCTCGACGAGTACGGGCTGGAGGAGGCGGTGAAGAAGCTCGTGGCCAAGCACTGCGGCTGTGATCCGGTGCCGACGGACCTGAGGGACAAGGTGCTCAGCCGCCTGGCCCGGGCGCGCACGGAGCAGTTGGCTCGGGAGGCGCGCGTGGAAAGCCCGGGCACCATGCCCTCCTGAGGGGCCGGGCAGTAGCGAGCCCGGTATCCGACGAAACCCGGCACACCTGGTGGCGGAAGCTGGAATTCCAGCTTCCGCCACCTTTTTGTTGGATTTTGTACCCGGTTCCGTTATTGGCGCGCTCTGAAGTGGTGTGTGACTTTTATGCGCTTTTGCGGGAATGTCGTGCCGTATTCCCCGTGCCTGTCGGGTTTTTGGTCAGGCGCTTCCCAGTCGTGTTCCCGCCGCCTTCCCCGACACGCCCGGCACGCCCGGGCCGTTCCCGGTCGTGACCCACTCGGAATGTTTTTTCTGTCCGGATCCGGCCAGCGTTTCGTTCGATTACCTGGGGTAGTCATGCCTGGTGGCTCCGGTCGATGGGCGGCAGGGCAAGCGCCCAGGCGGCGGGTCTTCGTGCACCCCCGCTCTCGGGAGTTTGGTTACTCAGGGTGATCGAATCGCACCACTAATCGAATTCGTAATTCCGTATTCCGGAACTTGGTGCCAGTGGGAGGTGGTGTGGTGGCGGTAGTTCGGGTTGGGGGTAATCGGGGTGCTGTCGTTGCCCGTTAAACTGGACGCCATATCCAACGAATGGGGTAATTTACGCGGCGCGCCCGGGGAAAAAGCGGTGCGCACGCGTCGGGGGAGAGGGGACAACGGTGTTCTTCGGCATGCTCCACGCGGTGATGGGAGTTCTTTGGGTGGTAACCGCCTTCAGCGGATGGTCCTGGTGGTAGAACAGAACCGGTGAAACCATGACAGTCCGGTCGTCGTTGGCGGGGGGTGAACGGGGGTGCGGGCTCTTCCTGGGGGCGCGCGTGTCTACGTCGGAATCATCGTTGTCAGTGCTGTCACCATCATGCTCATCGGTCCCTATACGGGGCTGGATCTGCACGCACTGGTCCTGATCGCGATTCTCTTCGTGGTCGCGGAGTCGATCAGTACGGCGGTCCTGACAGGCGTCAAGGCGGGGATCTCGCCGAGTTCGGCGGTCTCTCTGGCCGCCGTCGTCCTGGTCGGGCCGGTCGGGGCGGCGGTGGTCGGTTTCGCCTCCTGCTTCGTCATCCGCAAGCAGAACCTCGTCAAGAGGGCGTTCAACGGAGCACAGTTCGCACTGGCGGCCTACGCGGCGGGACACGTCTACCTTCTGCTCGGCGGAACGGTGGGAGAACCCGGCCGGGAGGACTTCCCGGCCATCGTCCTCCCCTACGTCGCCGCCGTCCTGACCCATTCCCTGGTCAACTCGGCGCTCGTGGCCGTCCTGATGTGGACCCTGGGCGTCGTGCGCCCCGGAGGCTCCCGGGGCCGGTTCGACTGGCGTCCGCTGGTCGGGGTCGAGCTCTCCTCCATGGGCTACCAGATGCTCGGCCTGGCCATCGCCGCGGTCTGGGGCGGGGTCGGCCTCATCGCATCGCTGCTTGTGCTGCTCCCGCTGTTCATCGCGCGCTGGACCTTCGCCCAGCAGTTGGACGAGGCGCGCGCGCACGAGGCCACCCTGGCCACCCTGTGCCAGGCGGTGGAGACCAAGGACTACTACACCCGGGGCCACTGCATGCGCGTGGCCGAGGGCGCCGCCATGATCGCCCGGGAACTGGGCATGCCCGCCGACCGGGTGCAGAAGATCCGCTACGCCGGGATGCTGCACGACATCGGCAAGCTCGGAGTGCCGACCAAGGTGCTGCAGAAGACCGGCAAGCTCACCGACGACGAGTACGCGGCCATCAAGCTGCACCCCACGCGCGGCTACGAGATCGTGCGCGAGATCAGCTTCCTGGACGAGGCGCTGGCCGGTATCCGGCACCACCACGAGCGCCTGGACGGGCGCGGGTATCCCATGGGTCTGGTGGGGATGGAGATCCCCGAGTCCGCGCGCATCATCAGCGTCGCCGACGTCTTCGACTGCCTGACCTCCACGCGCTCCTACCGCAGGGCGTGGTCGGTGGAGGACGCCGTCGCCGAGCTGCGGGCCTGCGCCGGGACCCAGTTCGACCCCAGGATGGTCGAGGCGCTCGTGCGCGCCGTCGAACGCGAGGGCTGGGAGACCCCCGACATCGCCGAGCCCCCGGGCGGCTGCTACGGGTCGGAGGCGGCCGAGCGCTCCGTGGAGGAGTCCGGCCGAGCCGGGGGACCGGAGGAGGTGTCCGCCGACGCCTCCGCCCAGGAGCGCGCCGCCGGTGAGCCGTCCTCCGCAGGGGCGGCGGCCGACGGGGCCGCCCCCGCGGACGCCGCGGCCTCCGCCGAGGCAGTTACGGGCGGGCGTGAACGATGATGACGCAGAGACAGTCGGACGGGGCCCGGTCGGCCGGACCCGTGCTGAGCGGCCCCGAGGGCGGCGCCCTCAACCACCAGCGTTCGCGCGGGCCGATCTGGCGGACCTCCCGACCGGTGCGCGCGGCGCTGGTCGGCTCGGTGGGCTCGGGCGCCCTGGCCGCACTGGTGTGGACGGCCTCGACCGGGGTCGTGGAACCACACGTGGCGCTGGCGTTCTGCCTGGTGGTCGCGGCCGGTGAGCTGGCGCGGATCACCCTGCCGGGCCACCGGGAGGTGGCCCCCATCGCCTCGGCCGGCGCGATCAGTTACGCGTTCCTGCTGTCGCTGGGCTCCGGGCCGCTGCACCACTCCGCCTGGCAGGTGGTGGCGGTGGTCGCCCTGGGCGTGGCGCTGGGAGAGCTGCCGCACATCGCGGTGGGCCGCAGCCCCCGGGTGGAGGACGTGGCCCGCAGGGTGCTCGTCGCGGCGGCGCTGGCGATTGCCTTCCGGCCGCTGGCCGACCAGCTCCACCTGTCGGGCCCCTCGGTCACGGCCACGCTGCTGATGGCCGCGCTGGTCATGCTCGTCTGGGCGGCGGACTCCCTGCTGGCGGCGGTGCTGCGGGCCGAGCGCCTGCGCACCAGTGCCTCCGTCGCGGTCCGCGACGAACTGCGCGCCCAGTTCGCCACCGGCGCCGCGATCGGCTCCAGCGGGGTGCTGATCGCGCTGGCCTGCACGGTGACCGGCCTGGGCGGTCTGCTGGTGTTCATCGCCCCGCTGCTGGTGTCGCAGGTGGCCTTCCGGCGCCACGCGGAGGTGCGCCGGACCTACTTGGAGACGGTCCGGGCGCTGTCGCGGGTCACCGAGGTGGGCGGCTACGTGGAGAACGGGCACTCGCGCCGGGTCAGCCACCTGGCGCACGGGATCGCCTGCGAACTGGGCCTGGCCGAGGCCGAACTGCTGGAGTTGGAGTACGCCGCCCTGATGCACGACATCGGCCAGCTCTCCCTGCGCGAGCCCATCGCGGGCGGCGCCACCGTGCTCGCCTCGCCCAGGGAGCAGCGGCGCATCGCCGAACTGGGTTCGGCGATCATCCGGGAGACCGGCGTCCTGGACAACGTGGCTGAGACGGTCCGCCGCCAGTGCGAGCCCCTCGCCGGGGACGGCGACGAGGGCGTCCCGCCGCTGGGCAGCCGGATCATCAAGGTGGCCAACGCCTTCGACGACCTCGTGGGCGACGGCGGCGACGCCGAGCGCCGCACGGCGGTCCTGGAGCGCCTGCGCATGGACACCGACAGCGAGTACGACCCCCGCGTGGTGGACGCGCTGGCCACGGTGCTCTCCCGGCTCTGACCCCCGGGGCCCGTCCGGCGGGGCCCACGGGCCCGGTCCGATGGCGGGTGCGGGCCGTGTCACGGCGCCACGGGGGCCAGGCGGGCGAGGGAGTGCCGACGCCCCGCTCCGGCGCCGGCCCGCACGGGGGTCAGTCCCGGGGCGGGCGCAGGCGTGTGACGAACTTGTACCGGTCGCCCCGGTAGAGCGAGCGCACCCACTCCACCGGGTGCCCGTCGCCGTCGAAGCTGTGCTGGCAGTGCAGCACCAGCGGCAGACCGACGTCCACGCCCAGCAGCCGCGCCTCGTCGGGCGTGGCCAGGACCGTCTCGATCGAGGCCTCCGCCTCGGCCAGTGAGACGTCGTAGGCGCTCGCCAGAGCCTCGTAGAGCGACGCGTAGCGGTCCAGCTGCCGACGAAGACCCGGGAAGCGCCGCGCTGCCAGGTGCGCCGTCTCCACGGCCATCGGCTCGCCGTTGGCCAGCCGCAGCCGCTCGATGCGCAGCACGCGCCCGCCGGAGCGGATGGCCAGCAGCTCGGCGAGCTGGTCGTCGGCGTTGATGTAGCTCACGTCCAGGATGCGCGTGGCGGGGTGCAGGCCGTGCGCGCGCATCTCCTGGGTGTAGCTGGTCAGCTGCAGGACCTGTGCCACCTTCGGCTTGGCCACGAAGGTGCCCTTGCCCTGGATGCGCAGCAGACGGCCCTCGACCACCATCTCGGTGAGCGCCTGGCGCACGGTGGTCCGCGAGGTGCCGAACTGGGTCGCCAGGGCTCGCTCCGGGGGGACCGGGTTGCCCGCGGGCATCGCCTCGATCAGTTCCAGGAGCTGCTTCTTCACCTGGTAGTACTTCGGCACCCGGGGGTTGCCGTCCAGTGTGCGCTGACCAGTCATCAGTCTCCTTCGCCGAGTCCCGCGCTTGCCCCACAACCCTCCCGGTGTGGTCGGCACGGCGGGGGTGGCGGCCGCCGATTGGTGTGGACCACTGGTCGAGTGCGTACCTCTTGAGTATGCACGCCTTCATGGGATGATTTGTGAGTGCCTCACCTCAGTGATCTCATCTGGCGACACACGTCACTCAAACAGGCCGATCTGGAGTGGTTCCACTCCCTTGTCTCGGACTGGCAGCTCCTGGCGGACCTGTCCTTCGCCGATCTCGTGTTGTGGGTGCGCCTGCGTGAGGACGACGGCTGGGTGGCCATCGCCCAGATGCGTCCCACCACCGGGCCCACCGCCTTCCAGGACGACCTGGTCGAGACCGTCCTGCGCGACGACATGACCGATGTCACGTCCCGCTCGGCGCCGCGCGTCATCGGGCGCAGGGCCCTGATCGACCGCGCCTGGGAGGAGGGGCGCATCTGCCGCGACGGTGACCCGGACTGGTCGGGAGGCGTCCCGGTGCGCGAGGAGACCATTCCGGTGCGACGCCGGGGCAACCTCATCGGGGTCATCCAGCGCAGCACCAACCTCAGCTCGGCGCGCACGCCCAGCCGCCTGGAGCTGACCTACCTGCAGAGCGCGGGCGACCTGGCCCAGATGATCGCCGAGGGCGCGTTCCCGTTCAGCGACCAGGGCCCCCTGATGGTTCGTTCGCCCCGGGTCGGCGACGGGCTGCTGCGCCTGGACCAGAACGGCGAGGTGGTCTACGCCAGCCCCAACGCCCTGTCGGCCTACCGCAGGCTCGGCCTGACCGCCGACCTGGTGGGGGCGCGCCTGGACCGCACCACGCTGGAGCTGGCGGCACCGGGCGAGGCGCGCGACGAGGCGCTGACCTACACGGCGAGCGGCCGGGCGCCGCAGGAGGCCGAGGTGGACGCGCGCGGGGTCACCGTGCAGCTGCGCGCCATACCCCTGATCATCGACGGGGTGCGTATCGGCGCACTGGTGATGGTGCGCGACGTCACCGAGCTGCGCCGCCGCGAGCGCGAGCTGATGACCAAGGACGCCACCATCCGGGAGATCCACCACCGGGTGAAGAACAACCTCCAGACGGTCGCCGCCCTGCTGCGCCTCCAGTCGCGGCGCCTGGACGTGCCCGAGGCGAGGGCGGCGCTGGACGAGGCGGTGGGCCGGGTCGGGTCCATCGCGATCGTGCACGAGATGCTTTCGCACACCCCCGACGAGGTGGTGGACTTCGACGACATCGCCGACCGGGTCATCCAGATGGCGGCGGAGGTCTCCTCCACGGGCACTGCGGTGGTGCCGCGCCGGATCGGCGGTTTCGGGCTGCTGAACGCGCTGGTGGCGACACCGCTGTCGATGGTCTTGGCCGAGCTGGTGCAGAACGCCGTGGAGCACGGCCTGGGACAGGGGCCGGGGCGGATCGAGGTGCGGGTTCGCAGGTTCGACGCGCAGCCGGGCTACCCGGGGCCGAGCAGCCTGGAGCTGGCCGTCTCCGACGACGGCGGGGGGCTGCCCGAGGACTTCGACCTGGAGGGCACCACGAGCCTGGGCCTGCAGATCGTGCGGACCCTCATCGTGGGCGAGCTGGGGGGAACCCTGGCGATCAGGCCCAAGGAGAGCGGCGGGACCGAGGTGGCCATCAGCCTGCCGCTGGAGCACGAGGAGGGCGAGCTGCCCTGACACGGGGCTCGCGCGGACCACGCGCGGGGCCGGCCCGGGGGTCCGCTGGGCGCACCGGCCCGCGGCGGCTCCGGAGCCGTCCCCGCCGCGCCGCGCGGGGACTCCCCGGGACCTTCCGGGACTCCTCGGCTCTTCCGGGAACCCCTGGGGCCCCTACAGTGCGCGGGGCCTCAGCTGCTCACCATGGTGCGGTAGGCGCTGCCGCGGCGCTTCTTGAGCGCGCGGCGCTCGTCCTCGCTGGTGCCGCCCCAGACACCGCCGTCCTGGCCGCTCTCCAGGGCCCAGCGCAGACAGGCCGAGCTGACCGGGCAGCGGTTGCAGACCGCCTTGGCCTCCTCGATCTGGATCAGTGCGGGGCCGAAGTTCCCGATGGGGAAGAAGAGTTCGGGGTCTTCGTCACGGCAGGCTGCGTCATGGCGCCAGTCCATGCGGTCCACTCCTCACGGTGAGGCGATCGGGGGCTTGTGAAGCTTTTCACGATCTTGTGCGCGTCCGTAACGGGCGAAGGGCGCCCGATGGATGGATTCCATCGGAAGGGGTGTTCGGGCCGAGGTCCGTCCAGGCTTCATCCCACGGCCATGTGGGAAGCGCCCCAATTAACTCGCCTGTAACTCGCGGCGATATCTTGAGCGTGACAGCATCGATCGGCCCATGCAAGAGCTGCCGAGGCCGAAGGTCCTGTTCGGCGTGTCGGGTGCGTCACAGTGGCTCGGAATGGCGTCTTTCAGTGCAATTAACAGACGATTCGTAATGCCTTCGGTACAGAGTGGAAGTTGACCTGTTCGCGGTCTCCCAGGTATTCGCCGTCGATTTGGAAGGCCCTGGGGTGGGATGACGTGATCTGGAGAGAGTCCTGGTCATGCCACGTCACGTAGCCGTCCCCACGTGCGGGAAGGCCTTTGGGGAAGAACATTTGGGAAAGGATCCACCCCGTGAGCGCGTGCGAGGAGTGGGTCAGCGCGAAAGCGTCCAGGCCCAGATCGAAACGCGAGGACGGAGTCGGCTGAAGCGGCAGCGCCCCCGCGTAGGTCCAGGGCGTGGTGTTGGTGACGAGCGCGAAATACGCTCCGACAAGGGACCTCCCGTGGCTGACCACGCTTAGTGACGGATCGCGGATATCCCCCTGGAAGAACAGCTTTACCGCTACTTCGGCGTACAGCGCGGGAGTGGCCCTGCGCCCGTTGGCGCGCTCGTTCTCCACCTGCTGGACCACGTCGGCGTCCCAGCCGAAACCAGCACAGAAAGTGAAGTAGCGGTCGTCCTGGTCGCTGGTGATCCGGCCGAGGTTGATCTCGCGCTCGCGGCCCTCCCGGACCGCCTCCAGTACGAGGCCGGTGGCCTCCACAGGGTCGCCGGGCACGCCCAGGGCGCGGATGAAGACGTTGGCGCTGCCGCCGGGGATCACCGCGTAGCGGGGGCGTCTGAGCCCCTCGGGGGTGGTGAGCAGGCCGTTGACCACCTCGTTGACGGTGCCGTCGCCGCCCAGGCTCAGGACCAGCTCGTACCCGTTCCCGGCCGCCTCGCGGGCCAGCTCGCCCGCGTGGTCGCGGTACTCGGTCTCGGACACGGTGACGTCCAGCTCCGACGCCAGGGCGCCCATGATCACTTCACGCGTGTGTGACGTGGTCGTGGTGGCCTGGGGGTTCATGATGAGAAGGGCGCGCACCACGCCAGTCTAGGGCGTATCTCCCGGGGCCTCCGCTCCGTTTCCGCCCGTCCGCCGCCCGCCGGGGTGCTCCGCGCCGGGTCGGTCCGCCCTCGGCGGACGCCGCGCGCCGCTCCCGTCCTGTCCAGGCGGGCGCCGCGTGCGCGAGGCCCGGGGCCGAGGGGAGGGAGCTCCGGAGCGCGTATAGGCTCGTCAGGTGTCTTCGCGTCCCGTCACCATCGTCATCGCCGCCGCCCTGGAAGCCCTGATCGGGCTGGCCGCCGCCGTCAGCGGGGTCTACAGCCTCTTCACCGCGATCACCGGCCGGGCCAGCGACCTGACCAGCGCGATCCCCCTGACCGCCCTGGGGCTGGGCGCGGGCGCGCTGCTGGTCTTCGTCGCGCGCGGGCTCTGGCAGCTGCGGGACTGGGCGCGCACGCCGGTGTTCGTGACCCAGCTCTTCCTGGCCGTGGTGGCCTACTACATGTTCACCAGCGAGCAGTACGCGTTCGCGGCGGTGCTCGCGGTCGTGGCGGTGTGCGCATCCGCCGCCGTGCTCTCACCGCCGACGACCGCGGCGCTCTTCCCCGAGGAGCGCGGGAAGTAGCGCCGCGGCCGCTCTCGTCGGCGACCGCTCGCGCGTCAGTCGTCTGTGGTCAGCGCCTGGCGCAGCTGCGCCAGGGTGCGGGCCAGCAGACGGGACACGTGCATCTGCGAGATGCCCAGCTCCTGGGCGATCTGCGACTGCGTCATGTTGCCGAAGAAGCGCAGCAGCAGGATGCGCTTCTCCCGAGGTGGAAGCTGTTCCAGGAGCGGCTTGAGCGACTCCCGGTACTCCACGCCCTCCAGGGACTCGTCCACGATGCCCAGTGAGTCGGCCACCGCGGGCGCGTCCTCGTCCCCGCTGTCGGGCGCGTCCAGCGACACCGTCGAGTAGGCGTTGGCGGACTCCAGGCCCTCCAGCACCTCCTCCTCGGTCATCTGCAGGTGCGCCGCGAGCTCGGCGACGGTCGGGGAGCGCCCCTCCCGCTGCGACAGGTCGCTGACCGCCTTGGTGAGCGAGAGCTTCAGCTCCTGGAGGCGACGGGGAACCCGCACCGCCCAGCCCTTGTCGCGGAAGTGCCGCTTGATCTCACCGACGATGGTGGGGGTGGCGTAGGTGGAGAACTCCACCCCGCGCTCCAGGTCGAACCGGTCGATGGACTTGATCAGCCCGATCGTGGCCACCTGGGTGAGGTCGTCGAGCCACTCGCCCCGGTTGCGGAAGCGGCGGGCCAGGTACTCCACCAAGGGCAGGTGGAGCTCCACCAGCTCGTCGCGGATCCGCCGGCGCTCCTCGGAGTCCGCCTCGAGTTCGCCGAGGCGCTCGAACAACTCTCTCGCGCGGGCCCTGTCGGGCACCGCGTGCTCGGTCTTCGCTGTCAGAGCGGGCCCCCTCTCGCTCACGCCGACTCCAGCGTGCCGCGGCGTTTGTACAGGACGATGTGGACACGGTCGTCCGGTCCGACCCCCGCGTCGACCTCTCCCGCGAGGGCGGACAGGACGGTCCAGGCGAAGGTGTCGCGGGCGGGGAGGTGCCCGTCCGCGGTGAGCACCGAGACGGAGATGCGCATCCCGTCGGGGGTGAGTTCGAATTCCGTGGTCAGTTCCGTGCCCGGCAGCGCCTGGGAGAGGAGCATGGCGCAGGCCTCGTCGACACCGATCCTCAGGTCCTCGATCTCGTCGAGGGTGAAGTCCAGTCGCGCGGCCAGACCCGCCGTCGCCGTCCGCAGCACGGACAAGTAGGCGCTGTCCGCGGGCATGTTGACGGTGACAGCGTCCCGGACGCCGATGGCGTCGGCCGTGGGCACAGCGGTTTCTTCGGTCACGTCCCTCCTTCGGGGGGCGGGGTTGCCGCTTGAGAGCAATGTATCTGGTCTAGCCTGCCACTGACGCAGGGCGAACGGATCGTGTCCACACGATCCGGGGCGAAAGGCGGGACGGACGGCCGGTCTCAGGGGCCCTCCGAGCCCAGTGCTTCCAGCGCGCCGCCGTCCAGGCGGCGGACCGTCCACCCGTCCATGGGGCGCGAGCCCAGGGACTCGTAGAACCGTATCGAGGGCTCGTTCCAGTCCAGCACCGACCACTCCAGCCGGGTGTAGCCGCGTTCGACGCAGATCCGCGCCAGGGTCCGCAGCAGGGCCTGCCCGTGCCCCCGCCCGCGCGACCGGGGGCGCACGTACAGGTCCTCCAGGTACACGCCGTGCTTGCCGGTCCAGGTGGAGTAGTTGCGAAACCACAGCGCGAACCCGACGACCGGGCCGTCCCCGTCCTCCTGTGCGACGTGCGCGAACACCGCCGCGTCCGGTCCGAACAGCGCGGTGCGCAGGTCCTGTTCGGTGGCGACGACCGCGTCCGGCTCCTTCTCGTACTCGGCGAGTTCGCGGACCAGGGCGTGGATGACTGGAACGTCGTCGGGACCTGCGGGACGGATCATCGGAGCACCTCTGGCGCGCGGCGGGGACACGGTCGAATCCAGGGTATGCGCTGCGGCGGGGCGCCCCCGCGCTCCGGAGCCGCTCAGGGCCGGTGGGCGACCACCCGCTCCACCAGTCCGAGGAACAGCCGGTCGTGGTGGACGACCTCGAACCCGGCCTCGACGGCGACGTCCCGGGGCAGGCGGCGCGGGTTCTCACGGCGCCGCTCCACCAGCCGCCCGGGCATGCGGGCGTACTCGATGTGGTCGACCATCAGGAGCCTGCCGCCCGGCGTCAGCACACGGTACATCTCCGCCAGGGCGCGCCCCTGGTCGGGGACGGCGCACATCGCCAGCGTGCACAGGACGGTGTCGAAGGCCCGGTCGGGGAAGTCCAGCTCTTGGGCGTCGCCCTCCACGAAGCGCACGGCCCTGCCCAGCTCCTCGGCCCTCTCGCGGGCGCGGTCGAGCATCCGCGGGCTGACGTCGACGGCGGTGAGGCGCACCTGCGGCGGGTAGTGGGGGAGGTTGCGGCCCGACCCGACCGCCACCTCCAGCGTCTCGCCGCGCGCCCCGGCGCACAGGATCTCGCGGGTGCGGCGCATAGCGGGGCTCTGGAAGCGCTCGCTGTGCTCGCAGTAGGCGGCCATCCGGTCCCAGCGCCTGCGTGTGTGTTCCGTGCGAGCGTCCATGTGCCTCTCCCGAGCGGGGCGCGTACACCACGACTCTGGCGACGCGCCGCCGTGCGGTCAAGGGATCCGGGGGTGTTTCCCCGGCCGGTACCGGCCGCCGCGCCCGGGCCGGGGACGCGGCGGCCTCCGCGGAGCGCTCAGAGCACCTTGGACAGGAACGCCCGGGTGCGCTCGTGGCGCGGGTTGGAGAGCACCTCGGCGGGCGTGCCCGACTCCACGACAAGACCGTCGTCCATGAAGACCAGGGAGTCGCCGACCTCGCGGGCGAACCCCATCTCGTGGGTGACGACCACCATGGTCATCCCGCCCCGGGCCAGGTCGCGCATGACGTCCAGGACCTCGCCGACCAGCTCCGGGTCCAGGGCGCTGGTGGGCTCGTCGAACAGCATCAGCGACGGTTCCATGGCCAGAGCCCGGGCGATGGCCACGCGCTGCTGCTGGCCGCCGGAGAGCTGGTCGGGGTAGGCGTCGGCCTTGTCGGGCAGGCCGACCCGCTCCAGCAGCTCCATGGCCTTGGCGTTGGCCTGGCTCCGGGGGATCCGCTTGACCTGTACGGGCGCCTCGGTGATGTTGCCCAGGACGCTCAGGTGCGGGAACAGGTTGAAGCGCTGGAACACCATGCCGATGTCGCTGCGCTGGGCGGCGATCTCGTTGTCGCGCAGCTCGTAGAGCTTTCCGCGCTTCTGCCTGTAGCCCATCAGCTCGCCGTTGACCCACAGCCGCCCGGCGGTGAGCTTCTCCAGGTGGTTGACGCAGCGCAGGAACGTGGACTTGCCCGACCCGGACGGGCCGATCACGCACATGACCTCGCCGCGCCCGACCTGGAGGTCGATGCCCTTGAGCACCTCCAGGCGGCCGAAGCTCTTGCGCACGTCCTCCGCCACGACGAGCGCGTCGGCGGGCAGGGTGGCGCCCTCGGCGGTCTCCACGACGCCCGGGTCCTTCGTCTTGTCGCTCACCTGTGCGCCCCTCCGACGATGCGGTCGCGGATACTGCCGTACTGGCCGGGGTTGAACCTGCGTTCGAGGAAGTACTGGCCCACCATCAGGACGCTGGTGATGGCCAGGTACCACAGGCACGCGGCGACCAGCATCGGGAAGATCTGGTACGTCCGGGAGCCGATGGCCTGGAGCTGGTAGAACAGCTCGATGGTCACCGGAACGTAGGCCAGCAGCGCCGTGTCCTTGAGCATGGCGATGGTCTCGTTGCCCGTGGGCGGCACGACCACCCGCATCGCCTGCGGCAGGGTGATCCGGCGCAGGACCCGGCCCTTGCCCATGCCCAGCGCCTGCGCGGCCTCGGTCTGGCCCTTGTTGACCGATTGGAGGCCCGCGCGGATGATCTCGGCCATGTAGGCGCCCTCGGAGAGCGACAGCGCCAGCAGGCCGGCGGTGTAGCCGCTCAGCACCGTGCGGGTGTCGATCTCGAAGAAGCGGGCGTCGCCCTCCAGGCCCAGCCACGACATCCAGTAGTTGTCGAAGGGCAGGCCGAACTCGATGGTCTGGTACAGGATGGCGATGTTGCCGAAGAGCACCGCCAGCACCAGGCGGGGCACGCCCCGGAAGAACCAGGTGTACAGCCAGGACACGGACACCAGGACGGGGTTGCCCGACAGCCGCATCACCGCCAGGACGATGCCCAGGACGACGCCGATGACCATCGACAGCACGGTGGCGCTGAGGGTGATCCACACGCCGCGCACGACCGGCTCGGAGAACATGTGGTCGAACATGAACGGCCAGTTGAAGGCGTCGTTCGTGAACAGCATGTGCACGAACATGGCCGCGAGGACGAGGATGACCCCGGCGGCGACCCACCGCTCGGGGTAGCGCACGGGGACGGCGGTGACGTGGTCGGCCGGACGGCCCGGTGCCGAGGTCTTCGACGCCGGGCCGTCCGTCGGTTCGGTCGGTGAGGACAAGGGTCGGTCTTTCGCTCAGTGGATGTGGTTCGGCCTGCTCACTCTGCGTTTTCGGGGTTCACCTCGGCGGACTCCATGCCGCCGGCGTCCACGCCCCACTCGCCCAGGACCTCGGCGTAGGTGCCGTCCTCGATGAGCGCGTTGAAGGCGGCGGCCACGGCCTCGGCCAGCTCGGTGTCCTCCTTGTTGGTGAGGATGCCGTACGGGGCGGCGTTGTACTGCTCGCCGATGAACTCCAGGACGCCCTCGCCGGTCTGCTCCAGCGCGTAGGCCGAGGTCGGCATGTCGGCGAGCGAGGCGTCGTTGACGCCGGAGACGACCGTCTCGGTGGCCAGCGGCTGGCTCTCGAACTTCTGGATGGTGATGGCCTCCTCGCCGGCGTCGACGCAGGCCGCGCTGCGCTCCTCGATGTCGGTGTCGTGCGTGGTGTTGGACTGCACCGCGATCCGCATGCCGCAGGCGTTGTCGGGGTCCACGTCCTGGGGGTTGCCCGCCTGGGCGAACCACTGGGTGCCCGAGGAGAAGTAGCTGATCATGTTGACCTGCTCCATGCGCTCCTCGGTGACCGTGAAGGAGGAGGAGCCCAGGTCGTAGGTGCCCGTGTCCACGCCGATGATGATGGAGTCGAAGGCGGTGGGCTCCCACGTCGCCTCCAGGCCGAGCTTGGCCAGGGCGGCGTTGACGAGGTCGACGTTGAAGCCGAGGACGGTCTCGCCGTCGGGGTCCAGGTACTCGCCGGGCGGGTAGGAGGCCTCGACGCCGACCGTGACGGTCCCGGCCTCGGCGATGTCGGCGGGCACGAGCGCGGCGAGCTCCTCGTCGACCTCGACGGAGGGCGCCTCGGGGGCGGCCGACTCCTCCGCGCCTCCGCCGCCGCCGTCCCCGCCGCCGCAGGCGGTCAGCGCCAGGACGCCGGCGAGGGACAGGGCGCCGAGGGCGAACGGCGTGGGCAGGGACTTGTGCAGAGCCATCGCGGGGTCTCCTTCGGGGGCGCGTAACGCCTGGCGGGGGCGGGTTCGTGACCCGACCGCCCGAGCCGGAACGACATTTAGGACAATCTTCTTTTAACACTCAGAAGCCGGTGCCGTCCCATCGTGCACACCCGCGATGTTCCTGTGGTCACCGTTGTGAGAGGATTGCGTAACGGGTCATCCCCGTGAGAGGCGGCCGCGCAGCAACTCGTATAGGAGTCCCGCGAAGAACGACTCTCCCCGGCGACACCACCGGTCATGGCCGACCGGCGCCGAGGAGGGCCCCCTAGCAATCGTCACGTCTTCGCGCGCGGTCCGCACCACCGCCAGGTCCGCCCCCGTCATGGCCGACGGCGGGTGGAACACGCAAGACCTGAGGGGTTTCAACCGTGACCACTGTTTCGCGTTCCCAGAACCCGCGTCGTGACGACGATCCCGCCTTCGCGATGCACCGCGGCGGCAAGCTCCACGTGACCTCGTCCGTGGACGTCCGCGACCAGGCGGGCCTGTCCCTCGCCTACACCCCCGGCGTCGCCCGCGTCTGCGACGCCATCGCCGAGTCCCCCGAGCTCGTCGACACCTACACCTGGAAGAGCAACCTCGTCGCCGTCGTCACCGACGGCACCGCGGTGCTGGGCCTGGGCGACATCGGCGCCGAGGCCTCCCTGCCGGTCATGGAGGGCAAGTCGCTGCTGTTCAAGCAGTTCGCCGGCGTCGACTCCGTGCCGATCGCGCTGGGCTGCACCGGGGTCGACGAGATCGTCGAGACCGTCGTGCGCATGGCGCCCTCCTTCGGCGGGATCAACCTGGAGGACATCTCCGCGCCCCGATGCTTCGAGATCGAGCGCCAGTTGCGCGAGCGCCTGGACATCCCGGTCTTCCACGACGACCAGCACGGCACCGCCATCGTCACCGTGGCCGCGCTGCGCAACGCCGCCCGGCTCACCGGGCGCTCGCTGGCCGACCTGCGCGCCGTGGTCTCGGGCGCGGGCGCCGCGGGCGTTGCCGTCACCAAGATGCTCGTCGACGGCGGGATCGGCGACATCGCCGTCGCCGACTCCAAGGGCATGGTCTACGACGGCCGCGAGGGCCTGACCCCCGTCAAGCGGGAGCTGGCCTCCATCAGCAACCGGGCCGGGCTGCGCGGTTCCATCGAGAGCGCGCTGGAGGGGGCCGACGTGTTCATCGGCCTGTCCGCGGGCGAGGTCCCCGAGTCCGTCGTCGCCACCATGGCCGACGACGCGATCATCTTCGCGATGGCCAACCCCAACCCGGAGGTGCACCCGGACGTCGCCCGCAGGCACGCGAGCGTGGTCGCCACCGGGCGCAGCGACTTCCCCAACCAGATCAACAACGTCCTGGCCTTCCCGGGCGTTTTCCGGGGCGCCTTCGACGCGGGGGCCACGGACATCACCGAGGACATGAAGCTGGCCGCCGCCACCGCGCTGGCCGACCTCGTGGGCGACGAGCTCTCCGCCGACTACATCATCCCCAGCCCCTTCGACGAGAGGGTGGCCCCGGCGGTCGCCGCCGCGGTCGCCGCCCAGGCCCGCGAGGACGGCGTCGTCCGCGGCTAGGGACCCGGACGCGACGGGGCCCGGAGGGTGCGCCCCCGCGCCGCCCTCCGGGCCCCGTCGCGCACTGCCTACCTGCCGTCGCCGGGGTCGTCCACCGCCTCGCTCCAGGGATCGGCGGGCGGCCTCGGACGTGCCCCGCCCTCGGGGGCGGGCTTGTCCTCGGAAGTCCCGGACCGCTCCGGGGCGGCGGGCTCCTGCTTGCCCGGCTCGGGGGCGGTGGCGGCCGCCTCCCCGGCGGGAGCGGCCCCGCCGGCCGCCTCCCCGGACCCCTCCGCGCGTTCGGCGGGCGGGCCCCAGTGACGCACGTCCCGGCGGATCACCTCGACCGTGTCGTCCAGGATGCGCCGCAGGTCGGTGGCGGCGGCCTCCCCGACGTGTCCCGCTTCGCGCACCACGTCGCGCACGCGGTCCCCGAAGTCGTGCAGCGCGCGCTCGAACTCCGGGCCCTGCGACGTGCGCTCGGAATCGCGCCTGCCGCCCCAGGCGGCTCCGAACGCGCCGAAGCCCTGTGTGAAGCGCTCCCACTCGCGGGACCAACGCGAGCCGTCCTCGCAGCCCCGCCCGGCCTGCTCGCGGCCCTCGCCGGACTCCTCCCCGGACGCGTCCGCCGCCCCCTCGCTCCGGTCGCTCTCCTCCGAGGCGGTTGAGTCGGCGGTTCCTGCGGGCTCGCCCGAGGCCTCGGGCCCGGAGCGGCGCGCGCCCCCGGAGGCGAACTTGAGCTCGTCGCGCAGCGAGCTGATCGTCGCGCGCACGTCCTGCTTGACCGCGCGGGCGATGTCGCGCACCGAGTCGGTGATCTCCCTCTCCAGGTCGTTCAGGTCGTTCTCGCGCTCGCGCAGCTCCTCGCGGCCCTTGTCGGTGAGGCTGTAGACCTTGCGTCCGCCCTCCTCGGTGTGGGTGACCAGCCCCTCCTCCTCCAGCCGGGCCAGCCGGGGGTAGATCGTGCCGGGAGAGGGCGAGTACACGCCGAGGAAGCGGTCGCGGAGCAGGCTGATGATCTCGTAGCCGTGCCGCGGGTTCTCGTCCAGCAGCTTGAGCAGGTACAGCCGCAGTCTGCCGTGGCCGAAGATGGTGCTCATTCAGGCCCCCTCGGGGATCGCGGCCGGTGCCTCGGGCGAGCGCCGCAGCAACGCGGTCCGGCCGGACGCGGAGTTGGTGGTGATGGAGGCGGGGTCGACGCCGCTGCCGATCCTCCCGCTCAGGACCGTCCTGGCGGGGGCGCTGCGACGGTCCAGCCCGAAGTCGGACTTGGCGGGCGCCGCCGCGGTGCGCAGCTCCACGGTCGCCGAGGTCTCGGAGGGCACCCGCAGGGCGATCTCACCCGAGACCGAGTTGAGCCGGACCCGCCCCGCCGGGGCGACACCGGTGTCGACCAGCAGCTGACCGGAGACGGTCTTGGCGCTCAGCGCGGACAGCCGTCCGCCCGCCACCGCCAGCTGGCCGCTCACGCTGTTGAACTTGAGGCTTCCGTGGGGCTCGCGCACGGCGGTGCTGCCCGAGACGGTGTTGATCTCGGTCTCGCCCGAGACGTCGTCCAGGGTGATCTCCCCTGTCGCGGTCCGCAGCTGGCTGCGGGCGCTGAGCCCGGCGGCGACGATCGGCGCGCTGGCCGTGCTGACCTCGACCGGGCAGTCCTTGGGCAGCCGCAGGTTCACGGTGGCCCTGCGGTGCTGCACGCTCTTGTAGCTGTTGAGCTGGACCGGCCGCAGCCGGTCCAGGAACCCCTGGCCGGTGAGGTCCTCGTACTGGACGGTGAGGATGCCCGCCTCCTGCGTGACCAGGAGGGGCTCACCGACGATGTCGGTGACCTCGAAGGTGACCGGGTCGTCGGTGGGAAGAATGTTGACGTGGCCCCCGATGATCCGGACCCGCAACGCGACGATGCCGTCCAGGGTCTGGGTCATCGGCCTGTCGATGGTCCAAAGTGCCATCGTGCTCGGCCCCTTTCGCTCGCTCTGTGGTCTCACGATATGTCGCGTCGGCGGCGAACTCAAGATATGTCGCGGATCGGCGGGTTGTTTCAGGGAGACCTCCGGGCGAACCCCGAGACCGCCGAGGGAGGTCCCCGGGCACGCGAAGGGGCCCGGGTCGCGCTTGACCCGGGCCCCTCAGGCGGTCACTACTCGTCGTCCTCGTCCTCGTCGTCCAGCCGCGCCAGCCAGGTGGCCAGCCGGTCGACCGGTGTCTCGAACTCGGGGTTCATGTCGGTGAACGCCCGCAGCTGCTCGGCGAGCCAGGCGAAGCTGACCTCCTCGCCGCCGCGGCGGTTCTCCAACTCCTCGATTCCGCGATCGGTGTAGTACACGTTCTTCCTTCTCCGTGCTCGCAGGCCCCCGCCGGGGCCCGGGGCGCGCGGAACCGCGCCCCGGGCCCCTCCTGCCGCTAGTCGGCGGGCGGGAAGACCGTGTCCACCAGTGCCCGCTGCTCGGCCTCGTGGCGCTTGGCCGAACCGGCCGCGGGCGCGGAGGAGGCCGGACGCGAGATCCGGGTGAAGGGGCGGTCGAGCTGCTCGGAGAAGACCAGCGCGACGAAGGGCCACGGGCCCATGTTCGCCGGCTCCTCCTGCACCCACAGGACCTCTCCCGCGTTGGGGTAGGCCTTGAGCTGCTCGCGGATCTCCTCGATCGGCAGCGGGTAGAGCCGCTCCGCCCGGATGATCGCGGTGTGCTTGTCACCGCTCTTGCGGCGCGCCGCGTCCAGGTCGTAGTAGATCTTGCCCGAGCACAGCACCACGCGCCGCACCTTGTCCGGCGCGATCGAGTCGTCCTTGATCAGCGGTTCGAAGTGGCCCGAGGTGAAGTCCGCGGCGGCCGAGGTGGCGGCCTTCAGGCGCAGCAGCGACTTGGGCGTGAACACCACCAGCGGGCGCTCCAGCGTCGACTTGGCCTGCCAGCGCAGCAGGTGGAAGTAGCTCGCCGGGGTGCTGGGGTGGGCCACCGTCATGTTCTCCTGCGCGCACTGCTGCAGGAACCGCTCGATGCGGGCGGAGGAGTGGTCCGGCCCCTGGCCCTCGTAGCCGTGCGGCAGCAGCAGGGTCACGCTGGAGCGCTGTCCCCACTTCTGCTCGCCCGCGCTGATGTACTCGTCGATGATGGTCTGCGCGCCGTTGACGAAGTCGCCGAACTGCGCCTCCCACATCACCAGGGCGTCGGGACGGGTCAGCGAGTACCCGTACTCGAAGCCCAGGGCCGCGTACTCGCTCAGCAGGGAGTCGTGCACGTGGAACCGGGTGATGCCGTCGTCGAACTGCTTGAGCGGCGTGTGGGTCTCGCCGGTCTCGCGGTCCATCAGCGTGGCGTGGCGCTGGCCGAAGGTGCCGCGGCGGCTGTCCTGGCCGATGAGCCGGACGGGGTGGCCGTCCAGCAGCAGCGACCCGAATGCCAGCAGCTCACCGGTGGCCCAGTCGACCGCGTCGGTCTCGACCATCGTCGCGCGGCGCGAGAGCTGGGGGGCCAGCCGCGGGTGCGGCGTGAAGCCCTCGGGCAGCGACACCTGGGTGTCGATGACCCGCTTGACCGTCTCGGTGCTGACCGCCGTCTCGACGGCGGAGTGCTCCAGGCGGCCCTCGGTGAACACCTCGGGCTTGACCACGGCGCCGGGCTCGATCGGCTTCTTCTCGACCTCTCGGGTCTCGGTGAAGGCCCGCTCCAGCTCCGACTGGTAGTCGCGCAGCGCCGACTCCGCCTCCTCCACCGTGATGTCGCCGCGGCCGATGAGGGCCTCGGTGAACAGCTTGCGGGTGGAGCGCTTGGCGTCGATGACGTCGTACATCAGCGGCTGGGTGAAGGCGGGGTTGTCGCCCTCGTTGTGGCCGCGGCGCCGGTAGCAGACGAGGTCGATGACGACGTCCTTGTTGAAGGCCTGGCGGTAGGCGAAGGCCAGGTGCGCGACCCGGACCACGGCCTCGGGGTCGTCCCCGTTGACGTGGAAGATCGGTGCCTGCACCATCCGCGCCACGTCCGTGGCGTAGACGCTGGAGCGGCTGTCGGACGGCGAGGTGGTGAAGCCCACCTGGTTGTTCACGATGACGTGCACTGTGCCGCCGGTCCGGTAGCCGCGCAGCTGCGACAGGTTCAGCGTCTCGGCGACCACGCCCTGCCCGGCGAACGCGGCGTCGCCGTGGATGAGGATCGGCAGGACGGTGAAGCCCTGCGGGCCCTTGTTGAGCACGTCCTGCTTTGCGCGGACGATGCCCTCGGCGACCGGGTCGACCGTCTCGAGGTGGGACGGGTTGGCGGCCAGCGAGATGCGGATCCTCTGGCCGTCCTGGGTCTCGAAGGTGCCCTCGGTGCCCAGGTGGTACTTGACGTCGCCCGAGCCGTGCGCGCTGCGCGGGTCGAGGTTGCCCTCGAACTCACCGAAGATCTGACCGTAGGACTTGCCGCAGATGTTGGCCAGCACGTTCAGGCGGCCGCGGTGGGCCATGCCGATGACGGCCTCGTCCAGTTCGGCCTTGGCAGCCTTGGAGATCACGCCGTCCAACAGCGGGATCAGCGACTCGCCGCCCTCCAGGGAGAAGCGCTTCTGGCCCACGTACTTGGTCTGCAGGAAGGTCTCGAAGGCCTCGGCGCTGTTGAGCCGGTGCAGGATGTGCAGCTGCTCGTCGCGGTCGAGCTTCTCGTGCTCGCGCTCGACGTGCGCCTGGATCCACTCCCGCTCCTCCGGGCTCTGGATGTGCATGTACTCGATACCCACCGTGCGGCAGTAGGTGTCGCGCAGCACGCCCAGCACGTCGCGCAGCTTCATGACCTGCTTGCCGCCGAAGCCCCCGGTGGGGAACTCTCGGTCCAGGTCCCACAGGGTGAGACCGTGTTCGAGCACGTCCAGGTCGGGGTGCTTGCGCTGCTCGTGGTCGAGCGGGTTGGTGTCGGCCATCAGGTGGCCGCGCACGCGGTAGGCGTGGATCAGCTCCTGGACCCGGGTGGTCTTGTCGAGCTGGGTGGCCTTGTTGACGTGGATGTCCTGCACCCAGCGCACCGGCTCGTAGGGGATGCGCAGCGAGTTGAAGATCTCGTCGTAGAAACCGTCCTCGCCCAGCAGTAGCTGGTGGATCCGGCGCAGGAACTCGCCGGACTGCGCACCCTGGATGATGCGGTGGTCGTAGGTGGAGGTCAGCGTCATGACCTTGCTGATGCCCAGCTCGGCCAGGGTGTCGGAGGAGGCGCCCTGGAACTCGGCCGGGTACTCCATCGCGCCCACGCCCAGGATGGTGCCCTGGCCCGGCATCAGGCGCGGGACCGAGTGCACGGTGCCGATGCCGCCGGGGTTGGTGAGGCTGATGGTGGTGCCCTGGAAGTCCGGCACGCCCAGCTTGTTGCCGCGGGCCTTGCGGACCAGGTCCTCGTAGCCGCTCCAGAACTCCGTGAAGTCCATCTCGTCGGACTTCTTGATGGAGGGGACGACCAGCTGCCGGGTGCCGTCGGGCTTCTGGAGGTCGATCGCCAGGCCGAAGTTCACGTGTTCGGGCTTGGCGACGCCGGGCTTGCCGTCCACCTCCGTGTAGGAGTGGTTCATCTCCGGCATGGCCTTGAGGGCCTTGACCATGGCGTAGCCGATGAGGTGCGTGAAGGAGACCTTCCCGCCACGGCCGCGCCGGAGGTGGTTGTTGATGACGATGCGGTTGTCGAAGAGCAGCTTGACCGGCACCGCGCGCACGCTGGTGGCGGTGGGCAGGCCCAGGCTCGACTCCATGTTGGTCGCGGTCCGCGCGGGTGCGCCGCGCAGGCGCTCCTGCTTGACCCGGAGGGCCTCGTCCTTGCCCTCCTCGCCGTCCTTGCTCTTGGGCTTGGCGGACGCGGCCGGGGCCGCGGGGGCGGACGGCTTCTTCTTGGGGGCGGAGGCCGCGGGGGCCTTCTCGCCCTGCGCCTTCGCGCCGCTCCCGCCCTTCGCGCCAGCAGTCTCCGCGGGCTTGTAGTCCGCGAAGAAGTTCCACCAGGCCTTGTCAACGGAGTTCGGGTCGTTCAAGTACTTCTGATAAAGCTCCTCGACCAACCACTCGTTGGGACCGAAATCTGTCAGGGGTTGAGACGCCTCAGACGACACGGCGGAGATCGCCCACTTCCGCAGCTCGCTTGTGAATGTGTAGGAAGACGGGTGGCTGCTGGCAAGGCGGGCTCGAGAAACGAACGCGGGAGCTGTTCCGCGCATACGGAGAAGCATCTGGCCTGGCCAGCACTCGTCGGGTACAAGGCTACTTGTACCGGCCTCCGCGCGGGGAACGCTGCCCTTGTGGAAACTAGGAGATAGGTAACAATCTTTCACATCGACGCTGGCACTACGCGTGAGTAACAAAGCCCAGAGTCGCGAGAGTGTCAGGTTTGCGGGGTTTTGCAGGGGTTTGGCGATGTGAACTTGTTGACCGCGTCCGGCCACGCCGGATGTGGCGTGCAACACGGTGCTCCGCGGGGAACCGGCCGGGGCGGGCCCCCGTCGGAGGTGGTGCGAGCGGCCGGGCAGGACGGCCGGGCCCCCTCCGCCGGTCTTCCCAGCGGGCGGGACGGGGCCCGGGCCCGGCCGCGAACGCCCTTTCCCTCGTGCGTGGACGCGTGTTCGCTGGTGAAACGCCGGTTACCGGTGCCGAGCGTGTGCGGATCTGTGTGCTCTGCGGAGTTCTCCCACGCGGGAGGCCCCCTCGTGTCTACGATCCTCGGAACCGAGTACGTGACGGGCGGGGAGGCCATGAGGGGTCTGGGCGAACTGGAGGCGGCCATCATGGACGCGCTGTGGCGGTCCGAGGAGCCGATGTCCGTGCGCCGGATCCGCGAGAGCATGGTCTACGACCGCGACGTGGCCTACACGACCGTCATGACGGTGGCCAACATCCTCTTCACCAAGGGCCTGCTGGACCGGGAGAAGACCGGCCGCGCCTGGACGTACTGGCCGCGCGAGTCGCACGCCGAGTACACCGCGCGGATGATGGACGAGGTCCTCAACACCGGGCCCGACCCCGGCGCCACCCTGCTGCGCTTCGTGGAGCGCTTCAGCGACGAGGAGGTGGCGCGCCTGCACCGCGTGCTGGCCCAGGCCCGGGACCGGCGCGGCGTCGCCAGCTAGCTGGACTCCCTCCGGCCGCCGCCCCCGGTCGTGTCCCCCGGATCATTGCGGTCCCGCCTGCCGCCCTCCGC